>NZ_JAGHWR010000018.1:0-141344 GCF_017746155.1 Xanthomonas sp. D-36-1 | reverse complement strand
AATCCGCAACATCGTCGCCAGTGCGTACGGCTGCCGACCTGGCCGCCCCGACACTGGATAGTGCGGCGCGATCAGGGCAAGCAGTTGCTGCCACGGAACAACCTGCTCCATCTCGGCAAGAAAGATCTCGCGCCGGGTCTGCTTACGCTTGCCCAAGCCCTCAGCGTCACCGAACGTCAGCTGCATGGATGAATCCTCTACATAAGGCGATAGTGTCGCGCATCTGCGGTGAGTTGATCAGACCTTCCCTAGCGCAGTATTCGCCCCAGGACAAACAGAACACCGGCATCGACGAAGCGCAGGCGATCGCCGTGCTGCGGGAGAAGTACGAAGTCGTGCGGGATATGTACCACGGCTTTGACTACCTCACGGCACTAAATGGCACGCCGCAGCAGCGCCTGGCGATGATGGCCGGTGCAATCGAGTGGATCCTCGATCAGCAGCAGCAATGGATGGCCGCGGCAAGCAGCGACGATGGCAAGAAGGCAGCGCAACGCCGCTACCAGGACGCGGTGCTGGCCTTGTCAACGGCCTATGCGTTGGCCTCCGCCTCGGATGAGGCGCTTGCGGTGCGTGAGGAGGTGGGCTTCTTCCAGGCGATTCGCGAAGCCTTGGTCAAAAGCGCGACGGGTTCAGGCATCAGCTCGCAGGAGCGCGACTTCGCCATCCGCCAGATCGTGAGCCGTGCGGTGGTCTCCACCGAGATCGTGGATATCCTTAAGGCTGCCGGTATCCAGTCGCCGGACATTTCCATCCTGTCCGATGAATTTCTTGCCGAAGTGCAGAGGATGGAGAAGAAGAATCTCGCCTTGGAAGCGCTGCGCAAGCTCATCAATGATGGCATCCGCTCGCGTAGCAAGCGCAACATTGTAGAGACCAAGGCATTTTCGGAACGGCTGGAAGACGCGATTGCGCGCTACCACGCCAATGCCATCACCACTGCCGAAGTCTTGCAGGAACTGATCCGCATCGCCAAGGACATCCGCGCGGCACGTGCACGTGGCGAAGAGCAGGGGCTGAGCGAGGATGAGATCGCCTTCTACGATGCGTTGGCAGAAAACGAATCTGCGGTGCAGGTGATGGGCGACGATGCACTCAAGGTCATCGCACACGAGCTGCTGGTGAGCCTCGAGGGCAGCGCTTCGGTGGATTGGGCACGCCGCGACTCGGCGCGTGCGCGCATGCGTGTGTTGGTCAAGCGAATCCTGCGTAAGTATGGCTACCCGCCTGATCTACAAGATGCCGCCGTGCGGACGGTGCTGCAGCAGGCGGAGGCGCTCTCCGCTGCATGGTCTGCATGACTTGGGCTATTGACGCCGGGTGACTACGGTAGCAGGATTTGGTCACGGAGCCTCGGAACTCCTCGTACAGCGGTTCGCCACCTCCGACATCGGTGGTTCGCTTAGACATGCGAGAGATCGAATGACCGGGGCTGATCAACACCTGAGTGTGAACACTGGCTACTACCTGCCAGAAGGCGCGCAATACCGCTTGCAGCAACTGCGCGACCACATGCGCTTCTTGGCGCGCCTTGCGCAGCCACGCACACAGGCCGAAGAGCAGGCTAGGCAGCCGGCCATCTGCATGGATGAGTTGGCGTTTTGTCTGGAGCTACTGGCCGAGCAGGTGGGCCGGGTGCTGGACGATGTGGAGTGTGCTGTCGTCGAAGGCGCGCATCCGTTGCCATGACGTGGTGTGCCGCCTGGATCTTATTGACGTCTGGATCACCGCCGAATGGGCGCATCACCAGCACGGGTATGGCAGCAAGCAGCGGTGCCGATTGAATGCCCGAATCAGCGCTCAGACTGCTCGCAGGCGTGCACACTTGCCTCACTTGTCTGTCGATCCCGCGCTTCTAGACCCAGCCACCACACACTGCATGGTCTATCGGTTCGCGCTCACTTGTAACGTGGGCGCTGCTGAAAATAATTGCTGCTAAAAAGAAGGCAGGCGCTTCAGTTTTTCGTAGGTGCGATGCATCCGATCACGGGGCGGGAGCGGTGGTTCGGTGAAAAATGGGTCGCGCAGCAGGATCTCGGCCTTGGTGCGCTCGCCGGTTCCGTCGTTCAGCATGCTGTTGAAGAAGTGGACCACCGTGCGCTTGTGGTCGGCCGGGAGAGCCTGCAACGCATCCATGAAGGGGAAGGTGTCTGCAGTCTTGGTGCGATTGATCCCGATCATGCCCATGTTGTAGTCGGGGCGCTTGAGCACATGCACCAGCAGTTGCGCCACGCTGTAGACGTCGCGCGCATGCCTGGCAGGGGTGCTCAAGTCGTAGAAGCCCGGTGTGCCGCCGCGGTTCGGGTCGCCTTCTTCTGCGCCGAGTCCCATGTCGATCAGCCGAAAGATCTTGGTGGGTTGGTCGTACATGACGTTGTTGTGCGAGATGTCCTGATGCACGATGCCGGCGTCTTCGCAGCAGGCGATGCCCACCAGTACATCGGCCATCAGCTGCCGGGCAAGGCCGAGATACTCCATTGCGCTGATGGCGCCTTGCTGCAGCGCTGTGCGTGCGCGGCCAATCATGCTGCGCACGCTGATGCCGTCGATTTTCTCAAGCAAAATTCCGAAGGTGTGTTCGATCTGCACCACGCCGTGGGCATGGACGATATACGGCACCGCATCGACCGACCTGATCATTTGATACTCCTGGAAGATCATGGCTTTGCGCTCGGCGATCCGTTCCTGCAGCGTCGGTGCGTCAGCAACGGTGGCGGGGTCGCACAGTGTCGGTGGAATCGGCCGCTGCGGGTCCGTGCACAACAAGGCCTTGAAGATGAAGTCGCGGCCGCAGTGCTGTCCGCCCTGCCAGAGATCTTCGGCCAGCCGCACCGCGTAGGTCGAGGCGGAGGCGCCGATGCCGACGGTGGGCATTGCGTGCAGCGTGCCTGCAGTGGCGGCGTGCCCGGTTTCCAGCGTCACCTGGAGAAAACCAGTGTCTACATCCAGGGCGCCTGGCTTCAACGCCGATAATTTCTGGATCAGGTCCGGGCGTTCGGATCGGCTGGTCAGCGATTTCACCAGACGCGGGCTCAGCACGACGTGCTGCCGGGCATGACGCATCTCGCTGACCAGCCGCCGTGCGTTGCGCAAGTTCTGGAATGCGTCGTTGCTGTCGGCGCCCGCAAGGGCCGATGTGCGCGCCGGCGTCTCCAGCAGGCAGGCCCAGGTCGGTGAGCCGGGCTGCGGGCCCAGACGGGGGCTGCGGCCGGTGACAGGCGTCGTTGGCGAGTCGCTACTGGATGAGGACCAGGTGTGCGGTGCCAACGCTGCCTGCAGGCGGGGCACCACGACCTCCAGGCGCGTATTTTCATCGGCGAGCACGCCGGTGGTGCTTCTTCGTTTTTCCAGCAGGTTGAGCGGATGGTCTGCGACGGGATGGGGCGGGGTGTGCTGCTCGGGCGCCTGTGCAGTTTCGGGCGCATCGCGCTCTGCGTCTGCGCGCAGCGCCGTGGAAAGGAGAGTGACGTTGCCGGAGATCTGTTTCATGGTCGAGGCCAGTGTGGTCAACGATCAGGGGAGGTGGCTCTGGCGGTTCGCTTGCAACACACGGCATGCTGCAGCTGGCGTGAGCCCGTTGCAACCAGGAGCCACTCAGCGGCGATGTCGGCTGCGTCACCGGCATCATCATTGAGGCAGTGGTGCATGCGTAGGGAGCAATGCACGAAGCGGTGCAGGCGTGGGCGAAGTTGCGCCAGTGCTGCGTGTCTTGGCATCCGGGGCGGCGGGATCGCGCCGGCGGGTGTGGCCGACGCGCAATGTCAACACGATCGCCAGCCACCCGGCTCGTTCGCCTGCAGCGATGCGCTGGTGCCGGCTGGAACGCGTGCGCGCTTTGGCAAGCGCAGCGCCGCTTGTTTCGTGTTCGGCAATGGTTTTTCGGCCGGATGCGTCATGCCCGATCACGCTGGGGAACAATGGCGCGCACCGAAAGCGGAGAGGTGACCATGCAACCGTTAGCGTTGACATCCGCCACGCGCAGAGGCGCCAGGCGCGAGCAGCAAGAGGACGCGACCGTGGCAGATGCCGGCCCGTCTGCACCGGCCAGCGACCCGCACGCCAATACGCAGCTGGCCCAGAGCCTGCCACGGCGGCCGGTCCGTGAGGCGCCGCTGAGGGCGCCAGGCACGCCGCGTGGCGTCCACCTCGCCAATCTAGGGCGAACGATGGCTTATGTGGGCGCTGCCGGGTCCGCACTCTGCGGAGGGTTTGCGGCACTCCAGGCACCTGCCGCGGCGGCATACGGCTATCTCAACGATGATCAGTATTACAAGAATCTTGCTGTGGTGAGTGGCTGCCAGGCAGTGGGAGCGCTGGCCGCATTCTTGGGGATGAGGCTGGCCGATGTGATGGCCGATCGTTACGTGGAGGAGCAAGCTCGGTGGTACGACGTGCCGACCAAGGCGCAGCGGGCAAGCGAGTTGGGAACAACCGAGGCCTGCCTGGATCAGGCGGTCGACATGGTGACCAGATTGGACGCCGACCATCCTGGTCCTGCCATGGACGAAGGCGAGCGGCTGGCATTGGCGAGGGATCTGCTGAACCTCATCATGGTAGAACGTTCCCGTCTGCCGCCAGACCTATGGCGAGCAGCGAGCAGCACTGGCAACAACGACGATGCGTACGGCCTGGTCGCCCGGCTGCTGCAGGCCGCCAGAGCCCGTGCAGCGGAAGAGGCGTCCACGTCGTCGGCAGATTGAGCGCGCCTGCCTGCAAGATGCCGGGGCGCGGCCCGCAATCGCCGGGCAGTGCTGCTTCGGGATTACACCGGCGCCGACTTGAGGATGCCCGACAAGCTCTCCCGCAGGATCAGCTGCAGATGCATGCGGTTGAGTTCCATGCCGCTGGTCATCACGCTGTGCAGGCCGCCGCACATGGCAGCGACGGCGAAGACGCGGGCCTGGAATTCGTGTTCGCTGCTGGCGGTATCGGTGTGGCCGCGGAGCAGGCGCTTGAGCAGTGCGCTGAGGTGTTCGATCAGCGATGCGCTCTGCCGGCGCATGAAGGCGGCCAGCACCGGGTCGCGCAGGGTGGCCAGGTGCAGCTCCAGGTCGATGCGGGTGCGCTTGATGTTGATTTCCTGCAGCAGCCAGTCTTCGAGCAGGCCGGCGATGAAGTCCACCACGTGCACGTTCGCCGGCCGTTCCACCAGCCACATCTGACGGATGGCGCGCATGTAGTTGCGCTCGAGCAATGCGCGCACCAGCGCGTCCTTGTCTTCGAAACGCTGCAGGAGGCTGCCACATGACAGACGGGTGCGTTCGGCGATGAGCTCGAAGCTGGTGGCCGAAAGGCCGATCTCGTCGATGCAGCGTTCGGCCGCGTCCAGTACGTCGTCTACCAGGAGCTCTTCGCGCTGTTTTGCGGTGCGCAGCTGTAGGACGTTGGACATGGCCGAGCGGTGTGTCGGGGGCTTGCAGTATACCGAGACGGGGTTATGCGTCCGTTGGAGCGATGCTGGTCTGTGCTGTGGCGCATGTTCCCTGCAGCGTGCGCGGTGTGCGGGCGCATGTATGACACCGGTAGCGCGGCGGCGCATGCCGCGCGCGTGGTCGACCACCTGTTCACGGCGGCTGTGCGACACGTGGTGCCGACGTGATGCAGGAGATGGGTGTGAGTGAGAACAGTGCGGTTGCGGGGGTGTCGGCGCAGTGGCCGGCGCGCCTATGGGTGGTGCGGCATGGGCAAAGCGCAGGCAACGTGGCGCGCGATGTGGCCGAGTCCAATGGCGCGACGTTGATCGACCTGGAGCATCGCGATGCGGACGTGCCGCTCTCGGCGCTGGGCGAGCGCCAGGCCGAGGCCTTGGGCGCATGGATGGCTGGGCTTCCCGAACACGAGCGGCCGACCTTGATCCTGAGTTCTACCTATGTGCGCGCGCGGCAAACCGCCGCTGCGGTTGCGCGTGCGCTCGGCCAGCCAACCGATGCGGTCAGCGTGGACGAGCGGCTGCGCGAGAAGGAATTCGGCGTGCTCGACCGTTACACCACGGCCGGCATCCTGGCGACGTTTCCGGAGCTGGCCGAGCAGCGCAAGCTGGTGGGCAAGTTCTATTTCCGCCCGCCTGGTGGCGAGAGCTGGTGCGATGTGATCTTTCGGTTGCGCAGCATCGTGGGCGACCTGCAGCGCAATCATGTAGGTGCGCGCGTGCTGATCGTGGGGCACCAGGTGATCGTCAATTGCTTCCGTTACCTGATCGAGCGGATGGACGAGGCCAGTATCCTGGCCATCGACCGCGAAGGCGATGTGCCTAATTGTGGCGTCACCGAATATGCGGCCGCCGCCGATGGGCAATCGCTGCAGTTGGTGCGCACCAAGTTCGTACCGCCAGAGCTGGCCGATGAGCCGGTGACGACCGAATCCGATCGCCCGGCTGGAGCGCGCTGATGGCTGCCGCACGCCTTCGTACGCTGACCGCTGCCGCACTACGTGCGATGCCGCTGCCATCGCCCGGCGGCGACAAGGAGCAGCGGGGTCGCGTGTTGGTGGTGGGGGGCTCGATGCGCGTGCCCGGTGCCGCATTGCTGGCCGGGGAAGCTGCATTGCGCGCGGGCGCCGGCAAATTGCAGATCGCCACCGCTGCCAGCGTGGCGCCCGCCATGGCCCTGGCGGTGCCCGAGGCATTGGTGCTGGGGCTGGGACAGAACGGGCAGGGCGAGATCACGCGCGGGCACCGCGCATTGGACGCGGCGCTGGCAGCCTGCGACGCGGCCGTGATCGGGCCGGGCATGGCGTCGACCACGACGACGACGGCGCTGGTCAAGCTGGCCGCTGCGAAGGCGGTCTGTACCTTGGTGCTGGACGCCGGTGCGTTGTCGCGCAGCTTGCGTGCGCCGCCTGGGCGCCCATTCGTGCTGACGCCGCATGCCGGCGAAATGGCAACGCTCGCCGGCGACGACAAGGCTGCAGTGGAGGCGGCACCCGGCCAGTACGCAGTGACCTTTGCGCGGAAGATGCGCAGCGTGGTGATCGTCAAGGGCGCGGACAGTTTTATCGCCGGGCCGGACGGTGCGCTATGGGTGCATCGCGGTGGTGTGCCTGGGCTGGGCACGTCGGGCTCGGGCGATACCTTGGCCGGATTGATCGCAGGTTTCGCTGCGCGGGGCAGCAACGCGTTGACCGCGGCGTTATGGGGCGTGTTCGTGCATGCGGCTGCGGGAAAACAGCTCGCAAAGCGGATCGGCACGGTGGGATTTTTGGCGCGCGAGATTCCGCCGGAAGTGCCAGGCGTCCTGGATCGTTTGTCGCGTAGGTGATCAAGCCCCGCTCCCTGCCGGAGAGGGGTTGGGTGAGGGTGCGGTTGCTGGGAGTGTTGCAGATTGAAGTCTTATAGTTCTCGCAGTTTGTGATGCATCGCGCGCTGCCGGCACCGCCACGTGTGCACGTACCCTCATCCGGCGCTGCGCGCCACCTTCTCCCTCATGAAGGGGGACAACGTCCCGGAGGGAGAAAGGACGACCGATTCGCGCTTGCGCTCGTTTGTTGGGCGATGTTGCGGCGCGCTGGTCGGTTAGGCTTGCGCGATCTACCTGGGAGGGTGCGCGGTGAAGCGAGCGATGACGTGGTCGGTGATGGGAATGCTGGGGGTGGGACTGGGCACGGTGAGCAGCGCGAGCGCCGCAACGGCGGCCGTGGCACACGCGGCGGCTCCAACCGCCTCAGATGCGAGCTCGCCAGCGAAGAGCGGCGACGGCGCGTTGCGTATCTACACCAGCTCTCAAGGCGCCACGCAACAGATGCGCGCCAGCACAGCGGCCGCTCCCGTCGTCGGCCATGCATTGACCGAAAAAGAAAATTCCATCTTCGTCAATCCGCAGCGGCAGTTTCAGCAAGTGCTGGGTATCGGTGGCGCGATCACCGATTCCAGCGCAGAGACCTTTGCCAAGCTGCCCAAGCGTGCGCAACGTGCGCTGCTCACGGCTTACTACGATCCGCAGCAGGGCATTGGCTACACGCTGGCGCGTACCACCATCCATAGCTCGGATTTCAGTAGCGGCAGCTACACCTACATCAAGGAGGGCGACGCGGCGCTGAAGAGTTTTTCGGTCAAGCACGATGCCAAGTACCGCATCCCGATGTTGCGCCAGGCGATTGCGGCGGCCGGCGGCACGCTCACCACGTTTGCCAGCCCGTGGAGTGCGCCGGCCTTCATGAAAGACAGCAAGACCATGCTCAAGGGCGGCAAGCTATTGCCCGAGTACGCGCAGGCCTGGGCAACCTACTACACGCGGTTTATCGCGGCATACGAAAAAGCGGGCATCCCGATCTGGGGCATCAGCCTGCAGAACGAGCCGATGGCGGTGCAGACCTGGGAGTCGATGCTGTTTTCGGCCGAGGAAGAACGCGACTTCTTGAAGCATCATCTCGGCCCCACCATGGCCAGCGACGGCTATGGCGAGCGCAAGATCATCGTGTGGGACCACAATCGCGACATGATGGTGCACCGCGCGCATGTGATCTTCGACGATCCGGAAGCGGCAAAATATGCGTGGGGCATGGGCTTTCATTGGTATGAAACCTGGGCCGGATTCGAGCCGATGGTGGAGAACGTGGCGGCAGTGGCGCAGGCGTACCCGGACAAGCACTTGCTGTTGACCGAAGCGGCGGTGGAAAAGTTCGACCCGGCCAAATTGCAGTATTGGCCCAATGGCGAACGCTACGGCACGGCCATCATCAACGACCTCAATCATGGCGCAGTGGGCTGGACGGACTGGAACATTCTGCTCGACCAACACGGTGGGCCGAACCACGTGGGCAATTACTGCTTTGCGCCGGTGCATGCCGATACGCGCACCGGCGAGGTGATCTATACGCCGAGCTATTGGTATATCGGCCATTTCTCCAAATTCATCCGGCCGGGCGCACGACGGGTCAGCGCAGCCAGCAGCCGTAGCAATCTGGCGACCACGGCGTTTCGTAACACCGATGGCAGCCTTGCCATGGTGGTCATGAATGCCAGCGACGTGGCGATTGCTTACAACCTGTATGTGGGCGAGGCATCCAGCACGTTGCAGATTCCTGCGCATGCGATCCAGACGGTGGTATTGGGGCCTTAAGCGAATCGATGCAACTCGTTGAGCGGCGATCTGGCGCAGCCGCATCCGCCAGCGTGCTCCTTCTGCCAACAGGAGAAGGAGTCTGCTGCGATAACAGCCCGGTGAAGGCGACAGGTGCTGCGCTGCGCTTATTCGCCATCCACGGCCAGCGCCGCGTGGATCAGCGCAAGGTGGCTCAAGCCTTGCGGTATGTTGCCTAGAGCGGCGCCCGTGCTCGTGTCCAGCATCTCTGGCATCAGTGCGACATCGTTGCCCAACTGTTCCAGCAACTGTTCGAACACGCGCCTTGCTTCGGCACGCTCGCCGAGCAGGCCATAGGCTTCCACCAGCCAGAACGAGCAGGCAATAAATGCCCCCTCGCGTTGTTGCATGCCGCTATAGCGATGCAGCATTGCGTCGCTGCCGAGTTCTGAGGCAATGGCATCGCGGGTGGCGATCATGCGCTCGCGGCGCGGCCCGCCCAGTCCAAAGCGCGAGGCCAACAGCAGGCTCGCGTCCAGGTCGTCGGTGCCCGCGTAGAAGGTGTAAGCCTGTTTGGTGTCGGACCAGCAGTGCACGTCGATCCACGCAAGAATCCGCGCCTGTTCGCGCTCCCAGCGTGGCAGCATCGCGGTGGAGAGATGGCCGGCCTTGGCCAGCTCGCTGGCGCGGCGCAGCGCCAGCCAGCATTCCACTTTGGACATGGTGTAATGCTCGGCGGTTTCCAGTTCCCAGAAGCCGGCGTCCTTGCGCATCCAGGTGTTCGCGCATTCGTTGCCGAGCTCGAACAACTGGCGTGCGGTTTCCTGGTCCAGGATGTGGCCGGCATCGAGAAAGCGCGCGGCCATTTCGAAGATATCGCCGTACAGGCACAGCTGCAGCTGGTCGTTGGCGGTGTTGCCGACGCGCACCGGGCGCGTATTGCGATAGCCGGGAAGGTCGATCACGCGCTCGTCGGGCACCAACGCGCCTTCCAGGGTGTAGCAGGGGCGCACACCAGGCCGATGCTGGCGGATGGTGCGCATCAACCAGCTAAACGCAGCCTTGGCATCGGCCAATGCGCCCACGCGCAGGAAGGCCTTGGTGGTGTAGGCGGCATCGCGGACCCACGCATAGCGATAATCCCAATTCCCATTTGCGCCAATCTGCTCCGGCAAGGACGTGGTGACCGCGGCGGCGATGGCGCCCGTAGGCGAAAACCACAGGAATTTGAGCGCCAGCGCAGAGCGCACGACCGCATCGTGGTAACCATTGTCGTAGGACAGGTTGCCGCTCCATTCGCGCCACTCCTGGTCGCTGCGCTCGATGCGCCCACCGATGTCTTCCAGTGCGGGCACCGGTAGCGCATCTTCTTCGGCGGCCAGCAATGCGACGACCTGTGTGTCGCCTGCGTGGATCGCCAGCGTGGCGTGCACGCCGCGGTCGTCGCACTGCAACAGCTGCGCTGCATCCATGTCGTAGCGCAGCATGGTCATGAGTGGGCCGACGTGATGCACACGGCCGTTGGGCGTCTCGCTTTGCCAGGGAGTGGCTTGGCCGGCACGGGTGCCGGGGCGGTAGATCAGGTCGAAGACCACGCTGCCTTCGATGCCCTCGATGCGTCGCGCAAGTTCCGACCACGGCAGCCGGCCGGCTTCGCCGCTGTTGAGCGACTCGGTCAGACGCGCGCTGCCGGTTGCAGTGCCGAAGGTCGTTTCGAGAATATTGCTGCCATCGCGATACCGGCGTTGTACGTGCTGCAGCTGTTGCGGCGTGAGGGCGAAATAGCCGCCGTCGCCGGCATCCAATAGGCGATCGAACAACGGCGGCGAGTCCATTTTCGGCACGCACCACCGGTCGATGCTGCCGTCCGTACCGCATAACGCCACCGAGCGCCCGTCGCCGATCGCCGCATAAGCGGCAATCGGCAAGGTGCCGGTAGCATCGCGTTGAAAGTCGGCGCCGGGGTGGCTCAAGACAGCAGCAGGCCGCCGGTGGCACCGAACACTTCGCCCGTGACGTAGCTCGATTCCTGCGATGCCAGAATCACGTAAAGCGGCGCCATTTCTACCGGCTGGCCGGCGCGCTTGAGCGGCGTTTCAGAGCCGAAATCAGGAATCTTCTCCGGCGGCTGACCACCGCTGGGCTGCAACGGCGTCCACACCGGTCCGGGCGCGACTGCATTGACGCGAATCCCCTTCTCGGCGATCTGCTGCGCCAGGCCCTTGGTGAAGTTGACGATGGCCGCCTTCGTGGAAGCGTAGTCGAGCAGCGTCGGCGAGGGCTGGTACGACTGGATCGAACCGGTGTTGATGATGGATGCGCCCGGCGGCAAGTGCGGGATGGCGGCCTTGCACAGCCAGAACATCGCATACACGTTGGTCTTGTAGGTGGCGTCGAATTGCTCGGTCGTGATGTCTGCGATGTCTTTCACGGCGGTCTGTTTGCCCGCGATGTTGACCAGCACGTCCAGGCCGCCGAGTTCCTTCACTGCGCGGTCCACCAGTTCGGTGCAAAACGCCTCGTTCTTGAGGTCGCCCGGAATGCTGATGGCTTTGCGCCCTTCCGCCTGGATCAGTTGCACCACTTCGGCTGCGTCCTGTTCTTCTTCAGGCAGATAATTGAGCACGATATCGGCACCTTCGCGTGCAAATGCAATGGCGGTGGCGCGCCCGATGCCGGAGTCTGCGCCGGTGATCAGTGCCTTGCGGCCCTGCAGACGACCAAAGCCCTTGTAGCACTGTTCGCCGTGGTCTGCCTTGGGCTGCAGTTCGTGGATGGTCCCCGGCGCCTGCTGGGTTTGTTCCGGAAATTGCGGCTGCGGAAACTGGGTCAACGGGTTCTGCATTTCGTACTGATTCTTGGTGCTGGACATGCACAGGCTCCTGCATTGGGAAGGGCAGGCACGCAGTCGTCGTGCGTACCGATGGCAGCCAGTGTGGAAAGCAGGGCGATGCGTATCGGTGAACGAAAGTTGTGCATCATGTGAATACGTGACGGTGGTGCACGTGGTGCGATCACCTCGGCATCGAAGGCCTCGCATCCGGAAACTGACGGGAGACCAGCGCATGCGTTGTGCAGGAATCGACGGCGCCGGCACCGCTGGCAGCCTGCCAGCAATGGTGGAGCGCGATCCATGCGGCTTGCGCATGGGGGGCTCCGACTGAGGCAGGAAGCCAGGGCCACTGCCAAGGTCCGCTAACGAAACGTCGCGAGCGTCCGGTTGAGCCTGCGCATCCACCTCATTTCCTGCGGACTTGCATTCTTAAAGGATCACCGGCCGCTCCATCTCGCAGTTGCCCTGGATCATTGCACCTGCTCGGACATCGAATACGGCCGCTGCGCTGGGTCGGTGGCCCATTGCCGATTCTGTGTCGCCTGCATGTGGAAACGCAGTTCGCCGCCGGCCAGGATTTCCTCGTGTGTCACGTAAGCGCGGGTCAACGGTTTGCCGTTGAGCGTGGCGCTGCCCACGTAGCTGCGTGCATCGCTCAAGCCCTCGGCGATGATCGAGAAACGTTTGCCATTGGGCAGGTTGAGCGTGGCGCGCGGCAGGAACGGGCGGCCGATGATGTATTGGTTGCTGCCGGGCGCCACCGGGTAGAAGCCCAGCGTGGTGAACACGTACCAGGCCGACATCTGGCCGAGATCGTCGTTGCCGGCCAGGCCTTCTGGCCCTGCGTGATATTGGCTGCGCATGATCTGGGTCAGACGCGCCTGCGTGCGCCACGGTTGGCCGGCATACGCATACAGATAGGCAACGTGGTGGCTGGGTTCGTTGCCGTGCGCGTACCAGCCGATCAGGCCGGTGATGTCTTCCATGTGCTCGAAGACCTTCGGGTCCACCTTGGCATCGAACACCGCATCCAGCCGGGCAAGCAATTTGTCGTCGCCGCCATGCGCGGCAGCCAGCCCGGCCACGTCCTGCGGCACGTACCAGGAGTATTGCCACGCATTGCCTTCGGTGTAGTCGCTGCCGTAGCCGCTGGCAGATGGGTCGAACGGCTCGCGGAAGTTGCCGGCGCGGGTGCGCGCGCGCATGTAGCCGGTGGCCGGGTCGAAGGCGTGCTTCCAGTTGCCGGCGCGCTTGCTGAATTCTGCGGCGATGGCGGGCTTGCCGAGCTTGTCGGCCATGCGCGCGATGGTCCAGTCGTCGAAGGCATATTCCAGCGTCTTGGATGCGGCTTCGCCTTCTTCGTCGATGGGCACGTAGCCCAGCTCGCGGTATTGCGCAATGCCATCGTAAGGGCCGTAGTTGGCGCTGGCGACCATGGCCTGCAAGGCTTCCTCTGCATCGAAGCCGCCGATGCCTTTCATGTACGCGTCGGCAATCACCGGGACGGCGTGGTAGCCGATCATGCACCAGGTTTCCAGGCCGTGGAATGCCCATATCGGCAGAATGCCGTAGGCGCTTTGGCGACGCGAGGCGAGCAGCGAATTGACCACATCGCTGCTGCGTTGCGCTGGCTGCACCAGGGTGAGCAGCGGATGCAAGGCGCGGTAGGTATCCCACAGCGAGAAGGTGGAGTAGTTGGTCCAGCCAGTTGCCTGATGCACCCCGTTGTCTGGCCCGCGGTAGCGGCCGTCGCTGTCCATGAACAGCGTTGGTCCCAGCAGGGTGTGATACAGCGCGGTGTAGAGCTGGGTGCGTTGTTGCGTGGTGCCTTGCGCGTCGACTGCCGACAGCGCCTGCGTCCATTGCGCGCGTGCATCGGCGCGGACGCGATCGAAATCGAAGCCAGGCACTTCGGCATCGAGGTTGGCGATGGCACCGGCCTCGCTGACCGGCGAGAGCGCCACCTTCACCACCAGCGGTGTGCCGTCGTTGGCGACATCGAACACACCGACCAGTTGCCGGCCTTCGATCTGCGCGCGCTGCGCAGGATTCTTCTCGCCCGGCGGTGGAAAGCCCTTGTACGGAATGTCCTGTTCGGTGTCATGGAGTTGCGTGGCAGTGAGCGGGCGCGAGAAGCGCATGGCGAAATACAGCTGCCGGCCGGGCGCCCAGCCGCGTGTTTCGCGAAAGCCGGTCACCGTGCCATCGCTGCGCACACGCAGCCGCGACCACTGCACCTTGCCGGGGTAGTCGTACAGGCTGTTGCGCAGGTCGACCAGCACATGCGCCGGCGTGCCTTTCGGGAACCGATAGCGATGCACGCCCACGCGCGCGCTGGCAGTGAGTTCGGCGCGGATGTTGCGGTCTTTCAAGGTCACCGCGTAATAGCCGGGCTGCGCCTGTTCGCTGGTGTGGTCGAACTGCGCGGTATAGCCGCTACCCGGCTTGCTGGCATCCCCGCGTTCGAGTTTGATGTCGCCAGCTTGCGGCATCAGCAGGATGTCGCCCAGATCCGAATGCCCCGAGCCTGAAAAATGCGTATGCGAAAACCCCACGATGGTGGTGTCGCTATGCCGGTAACCGGCCGCCCAGCCATAGGCGTCCTTGCGCGGCTTGATTTGCGTATCCGGGCTCAGCTGCACCATGCCGAACGGCACCGTGGCACCAGGATAGGTATGGCCTTCGCCACCGGTGCCAATGAACGGGTCGACTGCGTCGAAGGCAGTTGCAGGCGTGCGTGGCGCAGCGTTGCCGAAAACGGCGACGACGGCGGCAAGCGTTGCCAGCCAACGAGCCCGACGTGGGGCGATCAAGCGAGACGGCATGCAGAGTGCTCCAGGCGGATGCAGCGCCGGACCGTAGCACAGCTGCGTGGGCGCGCTACACCTGAGGATGTGCGATGGCCATCGCCGTCATGGTTGGGTTCGCTGAGCAGGCGCGTCGTGATCGAGGTGTGGCCCATCGGCATGCACGGTGGGCCGCACGCTCGCCGCTGTCGTGCCGCCTTGAGGCCGGTCTGCTTTCCCACCTTGCCGCAGCGTCTGGAAATCGCGGGCAAGAGCGCGCAACTGTCGCCGCCGCAATCGCAGACCTCAGCGACTCACCTGCGTCGTAAGGCCAGCACCGCCAAGCCCGTCACTGCTGCAGCGGCCGCACCGATCAACACCTTGTCGCGTGTAGGACGTGCGCGCAACCTGGGGCGCCGCCGGTAGCCACCGTCGATGCCGCCGGCAATGCTGGGTGCTGCGAACACATTGCCGGTGGAGCGCGCCACCCGTGGCGCCTGCGCAAAATAACGCTTGAAGAAGCGGTACATGGCGCGTGCCAGGGCCTGCGGCGCCAGCGCATGGCCTAGCCGCATTGCATGGACGGCAGTGCCCAACACCACCGTGTTGCGTGGCCGGTCCAGCAGGCGCGCGACAGCTGCCGCAACGGTGCGGGTGTCCAGCATCAGCGGTGGCCCGCTGATGCGGCGCCCCACGTAATTGGCACCATGGCGCAGGCCCGGCGTATCCACGAAGTACGGGTACACGTCGCACACGTGGATGTGCGGGTGGTCGCTCAACTCGGCGCGCAACGCTTCGGAAAAGCCGCGTTGACCGAATTTGCTGGCGCCGTACGCCGCCGCAAATGGCGTTGATGCAAAGCCGCCCGACGAGATCATGTTGACGAAGATGCCGTGGCCTTGTTCGACGAAGATGGGGATCACGGCATGGGCGTCGTGCATGCGACCGAGCAGGTTGGCGTGGATCACGGCCGCGCTCGCTTCCATCGGTACCTCATGGAATTTGCCGACTGCGCCCACCCCGACATTGCCGAACCACAGGTCGATGCGCCCCAGAAAACTCCGCGCGCTGGTGGCCAGTGCCTCGACCTGTTCGGCCTGTTTGACATCGGTGGGCACCACCAAGACTTCGGCACCTCGCGCACGGCAGCGTTCGGCAACCGCATCGAGGGCTTCTTCGCCGCGTGCGGCCAGCACCAGGCGCGCGCCTTGTTCGGCGAATGCTTCTGCGGTGGCTTGGCCGATGCCGCTGGACGCGCCGGAAATCACCACGTGGGCAGGAGGGGTGCGATGCATGCGATGTCTCCACGAGAACGAGCAGGCATGCTTGATCGCCGTACGTGAACACGATGCGGCGCTTTGCGTACCATGGCGTGAAGCTGAACTGGTCGGGCTGGCGCCATGCGTGATGACAGCGTGGCGCTGAAATCGGCTGCAGGCGCCCGCATATCGCGCTGATGGATCTGTTCAACGCTCCCATCGCACCGCTGCAGGTGCTGCACGACCAGCAAGGTGGCGTGCGCTATTGGCCGCAGCTGCTGCTGCCTGCACTGGCGCAGGAGGCGTTCGACGCATTGCGCGATGGCGCCGATTGGCGCAGCCAGCGCCGCGAAATGTACGACCGGGTGGTGGACGTGCCGCGCCTGCTGGCTTCGTATCGGTTGGATGATGCACTGCCTGCGGGATTGCCGCTGCAGCGCCTGCTCGATGCGGTGCAGGCAGTGCTCCCGGCACCGTATAACGCAGTGGGCTTGAATCTGTACCGCGATGGGCGCGACAGCGTGGCAATGCATCACGACGCGCTACACACGCTGGTGGCACCGCACCCGATCGCGCTGCTGTCGCTGGGTGCACCGCGCCGGATGCAACTGCGCGCCAATGACGGCAGCACGCGGGCGGTCGCGCTGGAGCTGGCATCGGGGAGCCTGCTGGCGATGAGCCACGCCTCGCAACACACGCACGTGCACGGCATTGCCAAGACCACGCGCGCGGTGGGCGGGCGCATCAGTGTGGTGTTTCGCGTGCGCCCGGCCCAGCGCATGGCGGCCGGGCAGCATGGCCCACATTGGGAGCCTGTGCAGTCGTAAGGCACAGGCTTGGGCTCGATTGACTGGGCAGCTCACAAAACGCCCGTGCAGTTGCCAGACGCGCACGATCGTTGCTCCGTGCGAGATGCACTACGCCCATCTTCGTTTGCCATGTACGGTTCGCCCCCGGCCTGACGACTGCCCGCGACGTTATTCGCGCGCTGGATGTCCTCACGCTGAGCGCGTGCGGTCTTTAAAGCAGCTGGGTCCGTCTGACCGGCAGCAGCGCTCGCTCGCGCACGCCTGCCTGGCGTCTGGGCGCTGTCGTGGCCATCAGTGACCATTTCGGGTGATTGCCATTGCCGTCACCACTGCCCATGCTTGCATGTGATCCCCCACCCGCCTCGCGCCTCCATGTCTTTGGACCAGACCCGCCACCATCAGATGTTTCCCGAGCTGGACGCGGGCCAGTTGTCGATCACCCGGCGCTTCGCCAGCGGGCCGGCGCAACGGTTCGGCGCGGGCGATACGGTGTTCGAAGTCGGCGATGCCCATGCGCCGGTGTGGGTGGTGCTGGAGGGCGCCATCGAAGTGGTGCGCCGCGATGGATTGGGCAACGAAAAGCCGATCACGCAGCACACGCCCGGCCAGTTCACCGGCGAGGTGAGTCAGCTGGCCGGGCGCGCGTCGCTGGCGGCTGGACGTGCCGGGCCGGACGGCTGCCTGGCGCTGCCATTCGATACCGCGCATCTGCGCGCGCTGATGATCAGTTCGGCCGAAGTGGGCGAAGTGGTGATGCGTGCATTGATCCTGCGCCGCGTCGGGCTGATCGAGGGCGATGCGTCCGGTTCGGTGCTGATCGGCGAGCCGGACGACCCGCATCTGACCCGGTTGCAGGGCTTTTTGACCCGCAACGGCTACCCCAACACGGTGATGGATGTCTCCGACGACGAAGGCCGCGCATTGGTGCAGCGCCTGGGCATCCAGGAGCACGATCTACCGGTGATGGTATGCCCGAGCGGGCGCGTGCTGCGCCAGCCCAGCGATGCCGAAGCCGCGCATTGCCTGGGCATGACGCCGGACATCGACCCGGACAAACGCTACGACGTGGCGATCGTGGGCGCCGGCCCTGCCGGACTGGCGACGGCGGTGTATGCCGCATCCGAAGGCTTGTCGGTGCTGGTGCTGGACCAGCGCGCCATCGGCGGGCAGGCCGGTGCCTCGGCGCGTATCGAAAATTATCTCGGCTTTCCCACCGGCATTTCCGGGCAGGCGCTGGCCGGGCGCGCGTACAACCAGGCGCTGAAATTCGGCGCGGAACTGGCGATCCCGATCGAAGCGGCCATGCTGGAATGCGGCCGCGACGATGGCGCGCTGAAGCTGGATCTTGCCGATGGCAAACAGTTGCTGGCCAGCACGGTGGTGATCGCGTCGGGTGCGCGTTACCGGCGCCCGGAGATCGAGGGCCTGGATCGCTTCGAAGGCCACGGTGTGTCCTACTGGGCCTCGCCGGTGGAAGCGCGCCTGTGCGAAGGCGGCGTGGTGGCGCTGGTGGGCGGCGGCAATTCTGCAGGGCAGGCGGTGGCGTTCCTGGCGCCGCGGGTCAAGGAACTGCACCTGATCATTCGCGGCGACGGGCTGGAAAGCTCGATGTCGCAATACCTCATCGAACGTATCGCCGCGTTGCCGAACGTGCAGCTGCACACCGGCACCGAAGTGGCCGCGCTGGAAGGCGACCCCGAGCGCGGCTTGCAGGCCGCGGTGTTGCGCACGCGCAAGGACGGTGCAACCGCGCGCGTGGAGTTGCGGCACCTGTTCCTGTTCGTCGGCGCAGACCCCAACACCGGTTGGCTGCAGGACTGCGTGGACACCGACAAGCGCGGCTTCGTCATGACCGGCACCGCGCGTGGCGACGGCGTACCGGCGTGCCTGCCGCTGGAAACCAATCGCCCTGGCGTATTCGCCATCGGCGATGTGCGTGCGGGCTCGGTCAAGCGCGTGGCCGCCGCAGTGGGCGAGGGCGCCGCCGTGGTCGCGCAGATCCATCAGTACCTCGCACATCAGGCCAACCCGGTGCCGGTCTCCGAACTTGCCAGCGCCAGCCAGGAGTCCACCAGCGCATGAGCCAACACTGCCGCCATACCGATCAAATCCATGCGGTCACGCCCAGTGCGCGCGGCTGCGAAGAGTGCCTGGCCATCGACAGCGTCTGGGTGCATCTGCGCCTGTGCCGCAGTTGCGGCCATGCGGGGTGTTGCGACGACTCGCCCAACCGACATGCCACCGCGCATCACCATGCCACCGGCCATCCCATCATCGAAGGCTACGACCCGCCCGAAGGTTGGGGCTGGTGCTATGTGGATGAGGTGGAAGTGGAGCTGCCCGATCAGACCCCGCAGCTGGGGCCGATTCCGCGGTATGTGTGAGCGGCGCGCGGCGCCGCTGGGAATCGGGATTGGGGATTCGTAAGAGCGCATTCAGTGCGCTTTTTTTTCCGTGAAGCCGCAGTGCGTGGTGATTGTTCGCTGATGCTCTTGCCGGAAGTGGCTCAATGCCACTTCATCGGTAAGCACGCACGCGCGCGCACTTACTCCGGCCAATGCACCTTCGGTAGTTCGCCGATCTGCGGTCTGGCGAACAGATAACCTTGCTGCAGGTGGATGCCCAGGTCGCGCAGGGTGCGGTATTGGTCGGGATGTTCGATGCCTTCGGCAATGACGGTGATGCCGAGCTCTTCGCACATGCGCGTCACGTGGCGCACGATGGCCTGGCGGCTGCGGTCGGTGTCGATACCGCGGACCAGAGCGATGTCCAGCTTGAGCAGATCCGGCTGGAACTCGGCCAGCAGGCCGAGCCCGGCGTAACCGGCGCCGAAGTCGTCGATGGCGGTCTTCATGCCGCGCGCCTGATAGGTGCGCAGGATGCCGAGCAAGTGCGCCGGGTCGGTAAGATGTTCCTGCTCGCTGACTTCAAAGATGATGGCGTTGAGCGGCCAGCCGTATTGCGCGGTGGCCGACAGCGTGGCGCGCAGGCAATGCTCGGGGTTGTAGACCGCGTTGGGCATGAAGTTGATCGACAGCAGCGCCGGCAAGGCGATCTGCGCGGCGCATTCGATGGCCTTGATGCGGCAGGCCTGGTCGAATGCATAGCGATTGCGCTCATCCACTGCGGCCAGGATGCTGCCGGCCGACTCGCCGTTGATGCCGCGCACCATAGCCTCGCCTGCGTAGATGCTGCGAGTGGACACGTCCACGATCGGCTGGAAGGCCATGGTGATTGCGGTGGGGAAGTCCTGGCCGTCGCGGCAGGCGTTGCAGACAGGAAGCGTGGTCATGGCGTTATGTCGTCGAACGGTGTAGGTGCAGCCTAGACCTATCGGCCGCGATCGCACAGCATTTAGAGCAGCTAACGAAACTCTTGTGCAGCTGCCAGGCGGGCGCAGCCGGTGCTCGGAATCGGCATGTGCCACGCGTACACTCCGGTTCCTCTGCGCGGTCCACACCCACCTGACGACCGCTCGCTACGTTTTGTTAACCGCTCTTAGCCTGAATCGCTCATGGCAGCGTCCTCACCTGTCGGCAGTCGGGCTCGGCGATACTAGACGCATCGCTCGCATCGGATGCCCCATGACCGCTCTTACCGAACGCTACGCCCTGGCCGTGGACTACGCGCGCATCGCTCACGCCGGCCAGGTGCGCAAGGGCACGCAGGTCCCCTACCTGAGTCACTTGCTGGGCGTCTCGACGCTGGTGCTGGAATGCGGCGGCGATGAGGAGCAAGCCATCGCCGGGCTGCTGCATGATGTGGTGGAAGACTGCGGTGGCGGGCATGAGGCCTCGATCCGTGCGCAGTTCGGCGATGCGGTGGCCGATATCGTGATGGCTTGCACCGATGCCACTGCCGAAGACAAGGCCGAGGTGGACAACAGCGAGCGCGCACGCAAACGCGATTGGCGCGAGCGCAAGCAGGCCTATCTTGCGCACCTGCGCAAGACGCCCGAGCGCGCGCTGCTGGTGTCCGGCTGCGACAAGCTCTATAACGCTCGCAGCATCGTGCAGGACCTGGAAAATCCTGCCGTCGGTCAGGACATCTTCAATGTGTTCACTGCCGGGCGCGAAGGCACCCTGTGGTATTACGCCGCGCTGGAAGAGATCTTCCGTACGCGCAATGCTGCCACTGCGCGCCTGTTCAGTGGCATGGTGATGCGCATGCATGCCCTGGCCGCCACCGGCGAGCAAGTGACGCCTTCGCATGCGCTGGGCTAGGCGCCGCTGAGGGATGGCCGTACGCCCGGCAGGCGGGCGCTGGCTGCGCGCGGCAGCGGTCGGTACCACGCGAAGATGTGGTTGCTGCGCATTGTTCGCCCCCTCTGACGAATGCCTCTCACGCGTGGTCGCCACGCCATGGCATCTGCAGCGCCTGGCACCTCAGGTGTTGCCTGCGCTCGATCACCATCGCTGACACCGGCTGCATGTCGCGCGCGCTAGGCTGGCGTCTTGTCGAACTCTGGTTTCGGTAGTCATGTCAAACGCGACGTCTTCCACTGGCCTGGTGCGCGTACGCGGCGCGCGCGAGCACAACCTCAAGAACGTGGATGTGGATGTCCCCCGCGATGCACTGGTGGTGTTCACCGGCGTTTCCGGATCGGGCAAGTCGTCGTTGGCGTTCGGCACCATCTTTGCAGAGGCGCAGCGGCGCTATCTGGATTCGATCTCGCCGTATGCGCGGCGCCTGATCGACCAGGTAGGCGTGCCGGACGTGGATTCCATCGATGGCCTGCCACCGGCAGTGGCCTTGCAGCAGGCGCGCGGCGCGCCCAGCGCACGCTCGTCGGTGGGCAGCGTCACCACCATCTCCAACTCGTTGCGCATGCTGTATTCGCGTGCCGGCCAGTATCCGCCGGGGCAGGAGATCATCTACGCCGACGGTTTTTCGCCGAACACGCCCGCGGGGGCATGCCCCACCTGCCACGGCCTGGGGCGCATCTATGACGCCACCGAAGCGACCATGGTGCTGGATCGCAGCCTGAGCATTCGCGACCGTGCGGTGGCCGCCTGGCCGGGCGCATGGCATGGGCAGAACCAGCGCGACATCCTCACCACGCTGGGCCATGACGTGGATGTGCCATGGCACACGCTGCCGAAGAAGACCCGCGACTGGATCCTGTTTACCGACGAACAGCCGGTGGTGCCGGTATACGCCGGTTACAACTTGGCCGAGGTCAAACGCGCCCTCAAGCGCAAGGAAGAGCCCAGCTACATGGGCACCTTCACCAGTGCGCGGCGTTATGTGCTGCACACCTTCGCCACCACGCAGAGCGCGCAGATGAAAAAGCGCGTGGCGCAGTATTTGCTCAGCACACAATGCCCGCAGTGCGATGGCAAGCGCCTGCGCCGCGAGGCCTTGTCGGTCACCTTTGCCGGGCTGGATATCGGAGAGTTGTCGCGGCGCCCCCTGGACGAGGTGGCCGAGCTGCTGCGCCCCGCCGCCGAAGCGGCGCCATCCAACGGCACGCGCAAGAGTGCGCGCCAACATCCGGAACAAGTGATCGCCGCGCAACGCATCGCTGCGGATCTGCGCGCGCGTGTCGCCGTCGTACAGGCACTGGGTCTGGGCTACCTCAGCCTGGAGCGCAGCACGCCCACCTTGTCGCCGGGCGAGTTGCAACGGCTGCGGCTGGCCACGCAGATCCGCTCGCAGTTGTTCGGCGTGGTGTACGTGATGGACGAACCATCGGCCGGCTTGCACCCGGCCGATGCGCAGGCGCTGCTGGGTGCGTTGGATCAACTCAAGGCGGCGGGCAATTCGGTCTTCGTGGTCGAACACGAAGTGGACGTGATCCGCCATGCGGACTGGATCGTGGATGTCGGCCCGACGGCCGGCGTACAGGGCGGGCAGGTGCTCTACAGCGGGCCGCCCGCAGGCTTGGAGCAGGTGCAGGCCTCGTCCACACGGCGCTATCTGTTCGGCGCACCGCCGCAGGTGCATCGCCATGCGCGCGTGGCAAGCGCTTGGCTGCAGCTGCGCGGCATCACCCGCAACAACGTCCGTGCGCTGGATGTGGACCTGCCGTTGGGTGTCTTCACCACCGTGACCGGTGTGTCCGGCTCGGGCAAATCGTCGTTGGTGAGCCAGGCGCTGGTGGAACTGCTGGCCGCCCATCTGGGGCAGGCGCAGGCAGAGGACGAAGACGCCTTGGATCCGCTGGAGCGCGGCACGCAGGTGCCGTTGGGCGGTGCGATTGTCGCCGGGTTGGATCAGGTGCGCCGGCTGGTGCGCGTGGATCAAAAGCCCATCGGCCGCACCCCGCGCTCCAATCTGGCCACCTACACCGGCCTGTTCGACCCGGTGCGCAAGCTGTTTGCGGCCACGTCGGCCGCACGCCGGCGCCGTTATGACCCGGGGCAATTCTCCTTCAACGTCGCCAAGGGCCGCTGTGCCACCTGCGAGGGCGAAGGCTCGGTGTACGTGGAATTGCTGTTCATGCCCAGCGTCTACGCACCGTGCCCCACCTGCCACGGCGCACGCTATAACGCCAAGACGTTGGAGATTGCGCTACGCGGTCGCAACATCGCGCAGGTGCTGGAAATGACGGTGGATCAGGCAGCCGGTTTCTTCGCCGACGATGCCAGCGTGCTGCGCCCGTTGCAGGTGTTGCGCGAAGTGGGGCTGGGCTATCTGCGTCTTGGTCAGCCGGCCACCGAGCTATCCGGTGGCGAAGCGCAGCGCATCAAGCTGGCGACCGAGCTGCAACGCGCGCAGCGACGCGACACCGTCTACGTGCTGGACGAGCCGACCACCGGCCTGCATCCGTCCGACGTGGATACCTTGATGGGCCAACTGCAAGGGCTGGTCGACGCAGGCAACACGGTGATCGTGGTCGAACACGATATGCGCGTGGCCGCCAGCAGCGACTGGGTGCTGGAGATGGGGCCGGGCGCGGGTGACGCTGGCGGCAACGTGGTTGTCGCAGGCACGCCGGCTGCGGTAGCTCAATATGTCAAGAGCCGAACAGCTGCATTTCTTGCGCCGTTGATCGTTTAGGCGACGCACGTCGCAACTGATCGATACGGTCGGAATTTCAGTGCGCCACGTTTCGCCATCGCGCGCGGCGCTTCGCATTCGACATTCCGCGCGATGCTCAGCGCACTACTTTAGGGGGTGAGCAGCGGGACGTTGAATGCCCGACGTGTCCGCAGCGATACATTCTGACGGATGTCATTTCTTCTGGGAGGCAGGACGATATGCGCTTAATCACAGCAAGGCAACAGCGTCACGCTCGGGGCGTGAGCGTGTTCAATTGCGTGCACACCCTGAGTTTGCCAGCGCCCGCGTGAGCTCGCGTTTCTGGCGGGCTCGCCGTCTGGCCTGAACTGGCAATGCGTCGGTGCGCCAAGTGAGGGCCTGGGCGTTGCCCGCGCCCATCGAGTGTTTCCGATCAAGCCGAATGGATTGCCTACGCATGCTCCGCGCACTGTCAGGCATCCGTGGGCCTGTCTTGATCGGGAATGCACATCTGCGGTACTTCACGCCGTGTGAGGCGTCGCCCTGCAGACGTCGCGCCGAGCATCCCATTTTTTTGGATAGTTCGATGACCACATCACACTCCATCGCTTCCTCAAGTGCGTCTCGGTCGCTGCCGGCACCAGATTCGGTAGACACGTCGGTGCCGACCACAGTCTCACCGCGGCCGCCTTTCCCTGAGTCTCCGGCGCATGCGCCGGGCGCCTTGCCGGTAAGGCGACGCGCATCCAGCACCTCAACCACCGCGGTCCGCCTGCGCAGTTCCCCGTCGCAGCACGGCCGACGTGCCAGCGTGCAGCTCGACGGCGCCTCCGCGTCGGATCGCGAGGTCGCTCGCATAATTGACGCTTGTCTTGCGCGTCGGCCGGCGATCCAGAGCGAATCGGCGCTAGGCGGCGGTGGACGTCTGCTGCGCTATGTGGCCGATCCCAAGGATCCGCGGATGCCACGCAACGAGGCGTTCTTCACCACAACGCCAGGTTTACTGATCGCAGGGTTGACCGTGCATCCGGACGTCGAACGCCGCACCGGCACGGCGCCGACCGCCGACCAAATCGCCAGCCAGCTTGCCGAGCCGCCGATTGGTCTGCTGACCGGTATCTGGCAGGCGACCGATGGTCAGTGTTTCACCTGTCGTGCTAACCAGCTGCATCGCGCCGATGCGCGTGGGCGCTGGGTACCGGTTCCGCTGCCCGCCGCGTGCGGTGCAGCTGCCGATATCCGCATGCTCGGCCTGCAGGCCGATGGCGCTGTGTATCTGCAGGCGGGTGCTCACTGCTGGCGCGCCGGCAGTGAGCAGATATCCGTCAGCGTCGACGATCTACCGGACGGCGCCGTGCTTCGTTTCGATGCCGATGGCAGGCCATGCCTGCTGCATGATGGCCTGTTCCGGCGTTGCGATGAGGATATGCCCGACCGGATGGTGGAGTTGTTGCGTCCGGTGCCTGGCGGCCCAGCCTTCGAGCCGACGCCTGCGGTGCCGGTCGATGTGCTGCCGCTGCCGCATCCTGACGCCGGCACCGCGTTGATGCTCGATGACAAGGGGCGCGTGTATGAGGCGGATCTGCGCGGAACCGGGCCGATCGCTGCACGGCGCCTGACCTTGCCGGATCGGCTGGAGCGCTCACAGGGATGGGCGGTCACGTCCATCGGGCTTGCCACCGACAACGGTGTGCATCTTGTGCTGGAAGACAGAACCGGGCACCGCATCGCGTTGCAACGGCCGGCAGGACAAGCGAGATTCCAGCCGGCGTTCATGCTCGACCGTCCGCTTCTGCTGATGCGCAGCGAAGGGCTGCAGCTGCCCGCCGATGAGGCGATACAGTTGCCGGTGGTGCTGGATGGACATGCCCGGCTGGGGCATTTGGACGGGGTGCTGCACTACTCGCCCGCGCCAGACCAGCCATGGGAGCGGCTAAAGCTTGCCGATGGCGCTCCACTCACCGGCGTTGTCTCGTTGCATACCGGAGCGCGTGGCTTCGTCGACCGTCGGCCAGTGTTTGCGTTGCTGGCTTCGCCGCCGCAACTGGTCGACATCACGCTTCCCGGGCGGACCACCTGGCTGGCGGCCGATGCGGTGCCCACCACGCCTTCCGGTGGGCCGCTCATCGTGGTGCCGGATGTAGTGGAGGTGCGCTGCAAGCCAATCGCCCATTTCGACGAAGAGCTTGTCCAGGCGGCAGTGCATGCAGATCGCAGCGCGGTAGTGATGACGGCGTCGGGAACGTTGCTCAAGGTGGATGCGGAAGGCAACCGCGGCAGCATCCCCCCGCTGCAACGCCCGCTGGCAATCGCGGTCGGGTTGGACGATGTGCTGTATGCGTTAGACCACCCTCACCAAGGGCCTGTGCAGCTATACCGGCTTGCAGAACACGGGCAGTGGGATGCGGTGCAGATCACCTTGCCAAAGACGCTACCGCCACCGCGTGGGCTGCGCAGTACGCGTACCGGGCGACTCCAGGTGCAGTTGGGCGCGCGCTGGCACGCCGTGTTGCCAGCAATGACGGCTGCAGATGGCACCCTCCTGGCGGCACGCGTTGCCGCGTCTCCGTCACTCGAGGAAGTCGCCGCTGCCAGTACCCAGTCCGGTACCAATGCCCACATAAACCAGCAGCAGGCAAGTCGGATCAGTACGCCCGACCACGACGCGGCGATCAGCACGACCTTGCTGGGCACCACGTCCACCGATCCGTTAAGTTTGAGCTCGAATGTGCAGGTCCTGGTCGAGAGTGGTCGCGCTCAGGCCACCGCGCTCGCGCAAGTGATGACAGACATAGTCGGAGGTGCTGTGCGCACGCTGGCCGGATGGACCGGCGTGACACAGCCACCCACACCGCAGCAACAGCGACTTGCCGGCGTCCGCCAGGAGGCGATGCAGGCCCAGTCGCTTGCGCTGGAACTGTTCGAGAGTTTGCCTGTCCTGGCCGAGGTGCGTATTGCCGCTGCGGCGTCTGAGCGCCAACCGGTTGATGGGCTTTCGGCTGAACAGAATGCGCGCCTGGTGGCCTTGCGCGAAACGGCCTTGACCGGGCTGTTGCGCGATCTGCGCAAGATCGGATTCCGCGATGGCGCGCTGGCCGCCGATTTTTCCATGGCGGACGGGGCCTCCATCCAGCGGACAAGTTCGACTCCCAGCTATCGCGTCGCCGAACTTTGGCGGCGGGCGCGTTCTGCGGTCACTCGCGCTGTGGTGCAGAAGGATGATGACCTGATGCCCTCATTTGACCGTTGCATCGCTGCGCTGGCCGGTGGCGCAGCGCTACATCCGCAGGCACTGAGCGACATCGAGCATGCGCTGCTTGCCGAGTTGCGTGAGGTCGTCCATCGACTCAAGACCGCCAAGGTCGCTTTGCCGGCCCAGAAGGAGCAAGCCGCCAACGCAGCCGATGCGCCCAATGCGCTGCGCAGCGCCTGCCTGCTCGCAGGCTTGGTTGAGTACGACGCGCTGCTGGGCGTTCACGACGCGCAGGCGCTGGAGGCAGCCGACGCCAGGCGGCAGCAGTCCGGGTTGCATGCGCTGGCCAAGCTGGGGCTGTCGTCCTGGCGCGAACTGGAGGCATTCGATGACGTGGTGTCGACCTTTCGGCAAGAGGTCACTACTCCCGGCAGCGCCCGCCAGCTGCAGCTGCTCAAGAGTCTTGGTCTGCCGCAGGGGAGCGCCCCAGATGAAATGGCATCGCGCATGATCGATGTGCTGCAGGACCTGTTCAATCGCAGCACCTTCTTCTCGACTCGGGTGCGCTCGGCCGAGCTGCGCGGCTCGCTGGGGTCGGTGCAATGGATGCATGTAAATCTGATCAATGTCGGTATGGGAGGGGAGGCCATCCACGCGCTGGGCGTCGAGCGCATCGGCGATTCGAAGGACGGCGACGCGGGATTGGTGGCCTTCTTCGTGCGCCACGCAAAAGCGACCGCGTCCGCAACCGCAGGGCTGAGCATCGATCTTAAACCGGGCCCGGGGACCGGCGGACATGTGTATGTGGACGCCCCGGGGCAAACAGTGTCTGCAACCTGGGGCGGCGCGGCCAATCTAGGCGTGGGGGGGACCTATCAACATGGCGTGGGCGCGGCAGTCATCCTGTCGCCGGACACCATCCCCGAATTTGCCAGACTGTTGTTCGACCGCTACGCCGGCGATACCACCTGCCTGTTACGTGCAGGTGTGAATGATGGGGCGATCGGCCTGGATCTGTTTGAAACCAACATCAACGCGTCGCTCAACGTCAACCTGGCTGTGAATCCCCTGGCAGTCAGGCATCCCTTCGGCGCGAAACAGCCCACCGCACAGGGCGCAGCCACCGGCAGTCCGCGCAGCGCGATTACGGTGTCGGTGCCGGTCGGCATGACGGCGCAGATCGGGGTGCAATGGAGCCAGATGGAATTGCATCTGGACCACGCCTGGCAAGACATCATCGGCCTGGAATTCCAGGGTCGCATCGGCATTAATGCCGAGGTCAATGCCGGCATCAATTCAGGTGGCACATTGACTTCGGTACTCGGACGCAATTTCAAACGGCTGGTCAATGCCGTCACCGGTGCCGGCACGCTGCAGCTGGCCGGTGTGCGAGTGGCGTCTAGCGACGTGCAGTTGCCAACCAACGCAATACTGGACGATACGCGCACCGGTCCGTTATTGGGCACTGCCAGCTACAAGCGCACCCTGGATACGCATGCCGCGCAGCCGGTGACGCGGCATCGATGGGACACGTTGCGCGCACGGCTCACGGCCGTTTTTCCAGAAAGCAGCGCCGAACTGGGCGCGATGGAGTATCCGTCCACGCCGGAAGAGCGCAGTGCCGTGCTGCGCAAGGCGCTCGAACGTATCCAGGGTCCCGACGCGCTGGCCATCGAAGCTGGCGCGGCACTCGGCGGAGCAGCCCTGGCGCGACAGCGGACGCTCGCCGCGCAAGCGACTGGTGCCGCGGCGGCATCGCTGTGGAAAGGCGGTACGGCGGCCGAGCGCGCGGCAGTGGTCGACATGCTGCATCAGCTGCGGCAGGAGGACGCTGCAGCCATCCAGCAGCGGGCGCGCGTGATTCCCGGCGCCCGCGTAGAGATCAACATGTTCGGACGCGAATCGCTCGACGCGGTAATCAGTCATGCCATCGGCCACTGCGCGCTGGGCGAGAAGATGCGCGACGTTGCCGAGATACGACGCAAGATTCCCGGGCTGGATGAGGCGTTGCGCAGATTCAAGGACATCCCGTATGTCAATCAGGTTCGTTTCGTGTTTGAGATGCGGCCGCAGGCGATGGTGGCGATCAACGACGCCCTAGCCGCCAGGCAGCATGCGCAGTCAGCAGCTGCACTGGGATTGCCGGTGTCCAGCGACGGGATGTCCTGGCAGGACGTTCTGGTTGCCGCGCAGCAATCGCCGGATCTGTACCGGCTTGCGGCCATCGCCGTTCACAATACCGACGAAAATCCGGTCACCAGTCGTGTCGGTCTGCCGCTGCTCAATGTGGTGTCGACGGCGGTCGCCTCGCACCAGTTGTTCGAGGCGGAGATTCAGTTCCGTTACGGGTTGTACGACCGCATCGAAGGGGCGGAAGTCCTCGAAGCCGGTGCGCGTGCGCTGCGCCGCCCCCTGGACCGTCTGCAGCAGGCCGGCGTGCAGGCGCTTGGGCAACCTCAGCGTGCGCAAGTGCCGCAACCGGGCAGGGTCTCCCCGCGGGCCGAGCGCCCAGGGTTACAGGAGGCGCGCGAGCTTGCATTTGAACGGCATCTGCAGACGGGCACGCCGCCGGAGGGTCCTCATCTACGCGCGTTGACGCGCGAATTGGCACGCCTGGAAGAACAAACGCTTGGAGTTGATGCGCAGCGCCGCAACTGCGCTGCGCTGATGGAGGCAGTGGGGCTCGCACAGGCCAAGGCAGGCGAACGCATCGACCGCTTGTTGGCCAGACTTGCGCCAACAGGCCAGGACATCACCGAAGCGGCGATCGCGCCGTGGAGCTTGCGCCAAGCGCTTGCGTCGTTGCACGCCTGCAGGGAGGTGGTGACACAGGCCGAGCATGCGCTTGACCAGGCGCACGGTCGCCTAAATCACCTGATGGCCGGGCGCAGCGCAATGGAGGAGATTGCGGTAGCTCAGCATGCGTTCGAATTACTGCGGCAGGCTGCACAAAGTGAGTCGTCACTGATTGCAGCGATCGACTACCTTCTGCGCCAGACTGCAGAGGCGTATAACGCGCAAGAGGCGCAACTGCAGGACCTGGACGACAGGTTGAACGACCTGTTGCAGCGTCTGGCGGATCTGCAGCGCGTGTCTGAGCTAGAGCGTCAGTCTATCGAACATGCCGAGCGCGATGCCGACATCCGACGCCAAGCGCTGCGGGTATTGCGCATGCATGCCACGAGCACCGATGCGTTGGCGAACGACACCGCCAGCGAGGATGAGGCAGTGCGGGTACTCGAAGAGGCGCAAACGAAACTGAGCAGGGTCCAGCAGCAATCGGCAGAGACACGCGATCGCATCGTTGCGCTGATGTCGTTAGCGCACGGCGTGCGCGCCAGGCTGGCTGAAGAATCAGATGCGTTAGGCGACATCGATGCACAGACACGTGCAGCACGGCAAACCATGACACGTGCGCACGACCTCGGTGAAAAGGCGCGGGCTGCCATGCTGGCGATGTTGGGCGCACCCTTCGGCGACGATGCCGCGCTAGCGGCCGATGCCGGCGATGACATCACCCTGGCCGATGAGCAATGAGCCTGATGCGCCGGGCACGCTTGAATGCCGTCCTGACCGCGCAGGCGTACGCGCGATGCGCGGGCGCGCTGCATGACAGGAGGGCGCGAGACCGGCGGCGGGGCGCTGCGGGTTGGAGCGTCAACCAGGCGCGTGTAGCCGAGGATGATCGCGACGTAGCGATTATATAGATAGACCGTACCGATGGCCTGCGCAGCACGCTGGTCATCGCAGTGTGCATCAGCGCAGCTGTTCAAAACTGGCCGACACAACCGGTAGCGTCGGGCGGCCGTGTCACCCACATATCGAACAGCTCCCGCTCCAAGGTCGGCGGTGTGGCCGGAGTAGCTCAGCGGCTCACCGGGCGCCAGCAGCGCCAGGTCGGCACAGCGCCCGGCTGCTACCTGGGGTCTGCAGCGCTCGGATAGCGGGTGGGCGCAGGTGCAGCGCTCCGCGGCCTGCGGCAGGCCGAGGTTTGTCATTCGGTGGCGTTCTTCGCCACTGGTCGCGCAACAGACCTGATAAGTGGCCGAAACCGCGTGCGCAACACAAAGGACCTGCAGACCGAACTACGGCATCAGTTCGATACACGGGTGGTGGAAGCCGTAGCGGCGGTGGTCGATTCGGAAAACGGCACTGGTCAGCAATTGCGGCGCGCATGCGCCCGAAGCATTGGATGCGCTTTACCGGCAGCTGGAAGACACCCTGGTGCAGCTGTTGCGCCTGCATGTGTGCAGGGGCCGCGGAATGTCGGCCGACGATTCGACCAAATCCTGCGCTTGCGACCAACCGGCCTGAAAGCGTCGGCCAACAACGAGTTGGTCTTGAGGCGGCTGTTGCCTGCCAGATCACCATAGCTGTGGTCACGGTGCGCATAGGTGCTAGCGAGACATCAGGCAAGAAGAAGTCCGCGCGACGCTGATGCGGCGACTGGCATGTACTGCACCGCTCACACTCGACGCTGCACCGCTCCGATAACACGATGGGCCCAGTGCACCGAATGCATTGGGCCCATTGTCGTGACCCATGAGAGCAGCGGCAACGTGGCTGCGTTTTCGTAACCCGTCTTATCGCTGCGCCATGCATTCATACAGGCGCAACGTGCCACGCAGGTCAGTCCGCCATCACCTTGTCCGGTGTCATCGGTGTGCTGCGGATGCGCTTGCCGGTCGCGTGGAAGATGGCGTTGCAGATTGCCGCAGAAACGCCGACCAGGCCGATTTCGCCAACGCCTTTCGCCCCCAGGCTGCTGACGACACGGTCGTCTTCGTTCGCGAAGATCACGTCGATGTCGTGGATGTCGGCGTTGGCGGAGACGTGATACAGCGCCAGGTCGTGATTCATGAAGCGGCCGAAGCGATGGTCCGATTGGGTGTGCTCGTGCAGCGCCTGGCCAATGCCCCAAACCACGCCACCCACGATCTGGCTGCGTGCGGTGATCGGATTGAGGATGCGCCCGGCGGCAACGGCGCTGACCACGCGGGTGACCCGCACCGTGCCCAGTTCTTCGTCCACCCGCACCTCCACAAAAACGGCGCCGTGCGTGGCACGGGTGTATTTGCGTTGCTTGAGTACGTTCGGCAGCAGCAGGAACTTATCTTCGATCTGTTCCAGCCCTGCAGTGCGCAGCAGGTCGGTCAAGGCGATGGCGCTGCCGGCATCGGCCCGCAATGCCAGCTTGCCGTCGGCAAAGACCACATCGTCAGGCTTGGCTTTTGCGAAGCGCGATTCGGGCAGCGCCTGTGCCAGCCGTAGTAACCGGCCACGCAGCTTGCCGCACACGCCATCCACCGCCGAGCCCACCGTGGTGACGTGCGAGGAGCCGCCTTCGATCGGCGCGACCGGCAAGGTGGAGTCGCCAAGTTGAAACGTCACCCGCTCCAATGGCAGGCCCAGCGCTTCGGCAGCGATCATCGCCATCACCGTGTAGGTGCCGGTGCCGATATCGCTGGCCGCGCTGCTGACCACCAAACGGCCGTCGGCATGCAGCGCCGCATGTGCGCGCGCGAACATCTGCATCGCATCCCATTGCCCGGTGGCCATGCCCCAGCCCACCCACTCGCTGCCTTCCTTGCGCGCGCGTGGTTGCAGGGGTCGTTGCGCCCAACCGAAGCGCTCTGCCCCTTGCTCGTAACACTGGCGCAGCGCCTTGGTGGAGTAGGGCTTGTCGTCGGCCGGATTGACCTCGGCGTAATTCTTCAGGCGCAGTGCCAACGGATCGATGCCGACCTCATAGGCCAACTCGTCCATCGCCACTTCCAGCGCATGCACACCGTGCGCGGCGCCGGGTGCACGCATGTCGATCGGGCTGTATTGGTCCAGGCTCACCAGCTTGTAGCCCAGGTGCACGTTGTCGCAGGCATACAACTGCCCGCTCCAGTTGACCACCACCTCCACGTAGTCTTCGATGCGCGAGGTTTCGGCGATGGCTTCATGCCAGACCGAACGTAGGGTGCCGTCGCGGTCTGCGCCGAGCTTGAGCCGCTGCAGCGTTTCCGGGCGGTGGCCGAAGGTGAACATCTGTTGCCGTGTCAGCACCACACGGACCGATCGATCCAGCAGGATCGACGCCATCACCGCCAGCGGCAGTTGATACTGCGGGCGCAGCCCGGAGCCGAACGCGCCGCCCACGTACGGGTTGCGCACGGTCACCTTGCGCTTGCTGAGCCCAAACACGTGCGACACATACCAACGGCTGTTCTGCGACCCCTGGGTTTTGTCGTAAATGGTGAAGTGGCCGTCGGCGTCGCGGATGACGGTGGAAGCGAACAACTCCATCGGGTTGTGGTGCTCAACGCCGCTGTAGTAGTCGGCCTGTACCTGGCACTCGGCATTGTCGAATGCGCTCTGCGGATCGCCCTTGTCCTTGGGCGGCGGCGAAAAACCGGCCTTCAACGGCTTGGGCGTGTGCGCACGGTCCAGGTTGGTCATCAGGTTGGTGTCGTGTGGATCCTGCAGCAACTCCACTTCCACCAGATGCGCCGCATGGCGCGCCGCTTCGAAGGTCTCGGCAACCACCAGCGCGATGGGCTGGCCGCTGTACAAGATCTTGTTGTCGTACAACGGACGGAACGGCGAACCGGCCGGCGCCGTCATGTCCTTGTAGAACAGGTCCATGCCGCGCATATGCGGGCGGTTTTCGTGGGTGACGATCTCCAGCACGCCGGGGACTGCGCGTGCTGCATCCAGATGGAAGGCAACGATCTCACCCTTGGCAATGCTGCTGTTGACCACCACCCCATAGGCCAGATCCGGCACCGGCCATTCGGCGGCATAACGTGCCTGTCCGGTGACTTTTGCGCGTCCGTCGATGCGCGTGACGCCGGTGCCGGTGGGGCGATAACCGGTACCGCTGTCGGCAACCGGCGGGTTCAGCTCGCTGTCGGACAGGTCGGTGCTGCGTGCGTTCATGGCGATTCCTCCAGCGCACTGGTGCGCCCGCGGTTGTCGATGGTGCCCTCGCGCGCAACGCTCAATGCGCGCACGATGGCGCGGCGTGCCAGCGGCAGCTTGAAGGCGTTTTCGCCTTGCGGTTGCGCACCTTGCAGCAGCGTGTCCGCCAGGCGGCCGAAGGTGTCGGCATTGGCCGGCTGGCCGACCAGCTGTGCTTCTGCATCGGCATTGCGCCAGGGTTTGTGCGCCACGCCGCCCAGTGCCACACGCACGTCGCGGATGCTGCCGTCTTCGTCCAGATCCAACGCGGCCGCTACCGAGACCAGCGCGAACGCATACGAAAGGCGCTCGCGGATCTTGAGGTAGGCGCTGTGCGCAACGAAGCGCTGCGCATCGGGCAGATCGATATGCACGATCAATTCGTCCGGCGCCAAGGTGCTATCCAGTTCCGGGCGATCGCCAGGCAGGCGGTGGAACTGCGAGAACGCAATGTCGCGCTCTCCCCGGGCGCCCTGCACATGCACCACGGCATCCAGCGCAGCCAAGGCCACGCACATATCCGATGGATGCGTGGCGATGCAGTGCGCGCTGGCGCCGAGAATGGCGTTGTATTTGGTCAGCCCGCCAATGGCCGAACAGCCGGTGCCCGGGTCGCGTTTGTTGCAAGGGGTGGCATGGTCGTAGAAATACATGCAGCGCGTGCGCTGCAGCAGGTTGCCGCCATTGCTGGCCATGTTGCGAATCTGCGGCGAAGCGCCGGCCAGAATCGCCGCGCTCAACAAGGGGTAACGCGTTTCGACCTCCGGGTGATATGCGGTGTCGGCATTGCGCGCCAACGCACCCAGGCGCAGGCCGCCGTCGGGCTGGGCGCTGATGCTGTCCAGCGGCAGCCGATTGATGTCGACCAGGCTGCTGGGGCGCATCAGCTGCAGTTTCATCAGGTCGGTGAGATTGGTGCCGCCGGCGATGAAGCGCACCGGTGCCTGGGAGGGCACCGGCTGCGTGTCGCCGCTGCGCACTGCAATGGCGCCAAGTGCGGCATCGACGGTGTCCGGGCGTGCGTAGGTGAGCGGAATCATGCCGGCACCGTCCCGGGCGTCCACGGCGTGGCCGCGCTGTCGCTGCTGTCGCTGGGCATGCCCAGCACCTCCATCACGGCATCGGTGATCTGCGGATAGGCACCGCAACGGCAGAGATTGCCGCTCATCAGTTCACGCACCTGGTCGCGGTCGTGCGCCTTGCCTTCGTTGATCAAGCCCACGGCCGAGCACAGCTGCCCCGGAGTGCAGTAACCGCACTGAAACGCGTCGTTGGCGATGAAGGCGCGTTGCAGCGGATGCAGTGCATCGCCATCGGCCAGCCCTTCGACGGTGGTGATGTCGGCACCGTCCTGCATGACGGCCAGGGTCAGGCAACTGTTGATGCGGCGGCCATCGACCAGCACCGTGCAAGCGCCGCATTGGCCATGGTCGCAACCTTTCTTGGTGCCGGTGAGGTCGAGGCGATCGCGCAGCAGGTCGAGCAGGCTCACCCAGGCTTCGAGCTGCAAGTGATACGGCTGACCGTTGATGCGCAGGTTGACTGGGTAGGTCGGCGCACTGGTGGTGGCAGTGGCCGGCGCCGTGTCATGGGCAGTGGCGGGTGTGGCAGTCATGCGAACCCCGTGGCGATGGCTGAGGAGGAACACCACCTTGACGGCGCTGCGGTCAACGCAAAGTGACCACGGCTGCGATTGGCGGCGATACAACGCGGCGTACGCGCATTCAGGAGCGGCATCGTGGTCCTGCACGCTCGTGCCTGCATGCGGTGCGTGTGAAGTGCCATCCCATGCGCTGAATTCGTCAGCTTTCCGCGCGCGTCAGCGCGCTGGTGTCCCAGTTGTTGCGACGTGCCGCCGTTATCCTGACCGCATGAAGAAGAGGCGGCAGCAATGAGCCGGCGTGGTGGCAGTGCGGATCTTCCCTTGCATGGAGGTCGCGTCCCGCGTTGGTTGGGCGAGCGGATGACGCGGCTTGGCGCAGTGATGTGCGAGGCGATCGTGCACAGCTATGGGCGCGATGAATTGTTGCGGCGGCTTGCGCACCCGTTCTGGTTTCAGTCATTCGGTGCGGTCATGGGCATGGACTGGCATTCGTCCGGCATTACCACCAGCGTGATCGGCGCGCTCAAGCGTGGGTTGACGCCACTGGCCGGCGAACTGGGCATTCATGTCTGTGGTGGGCGCGGCCGGCATTCGCGTGCCACGCCTTCCGAATTGCTGGCGGTGGGCGATGCGGTCGGGCTGGACGGCGCCGCTTTGGCACAGGCCAGCCGCCTGGTCGCCAAGGTGGACAGCGCTGCCGTGCAGGACGGCTTCGATCTGTACCTGCATGGTTTCATCGTCAGCGACGATGGCCGATGGGTGGTGGTGCAGCAAGGCATGCACGGGCAGCGCAAGCAGGCGCGCCGGTATCACTGGCTCTCCGAAGGCCTGAGCAGTTTTGTGGATGCGCCGCATGCTGCCATCGATGGCGCGCATCAAGGCAACATCGTCAATCTCGCCGACCACCGTGCCGCTGCCTCGCGCGATGCGCAGGTGGAACTGCTGCGCAGCACAGCGCCGGACCGGCTGGCACGCCAATGGCAACGGATTGCGGGTGTGGAGGCGCCTGCGGCACGAGGTCCGCTCACCGGCGATCTGTTCGCCGGCCACGCCTGGGACCCGGCACAACACCCGCATCTGTCCATGCCCGATCATCATGACGTGCGCAGCTAAAACGTGATTACACGACGACTGCACGCAAGCTTGGCCGCCGCCGCCGAGGCGGGACCGCGCGATTTCACCGCGCTGCTGCAAGTGCCTGGTGTGGGTGCGCGCACGTTGCGCTCGCTGGCGATGGTGGCCGAGGTGATGCACGGCACGCCATGCCGTTTCAGCGACCCGGCGCGCTTTTCGCTTGCGCATGGCGGCAAGGACCGGCAACCGTTCCCGGTGCCCACACGCGTGCTCGATCACACCATTGGCGTACTCAAGCAGGCGATGCAGCAGGCCAAACTGGGCAACGACGAACGCCTGCAGGCGATTGCGCGGCTGGACGCACAGGCGCGTCGGCTCGAAGCCAGCGCACGAGGGCCGACGGTGGACGACTACATCGCGCAGGAACGTCGCGATTCGCATCGCTATGGCGGGCGCAGCGTGTTCGGCTGGGAGCCGGCGCCGGAGGATGCGTGCGCGGTGCAAACCCAAGCGCATGCAGGTCGCCGATGAGCGTGCGCGCACGTAGCAGCACGCCAGTGGCCATCGACGGACGCTGCTTCACCTATGTGTTCCCGTGCCAGTGGGAAGACCATTGCAAGATCGGTTTCTCGCGCGACCCGCTGGGGCGCATCGCTAGCCTGCATCCGCGCTGGTTCGATTTTTTCGATCTGGAGCACGGGCTGCTGGTGGAAACCGAGCGCGAGCGCGATGCGCGCGATCTTGAGCTGCAACTGCGGCGCCCGCTGCTTGCGCACAACGCACCGGCACCGATGGCGATCCGCGCAGTGGCCGGTGGGCATACAGAATGGTTTCGGGGCGTGGGCGATGCATTGCAACGTGCAGTAGCGCAACTCCAGCAGGGCGGGTATCGCGTGTTCGTGTTGCGCGAGTGGCTGCAGGCGGCGATGGCTCAGCGTATCGATCGGCTCTACTACTGGGCCGCGGTGCAGTTGAGTGCGGACGAACTGGATGGCCTGGTCGGTCCTACGCCAGCACAACGTGCGCTGCGCGATGTGCTCGATGGCTATCGCGCATTGGATTTTCCCATGCAGCAACATCTGCCCGAACACATTTGGGCTTGGTATTGCCGCAACAGCTGAGCATGTTGCCAGCACGTTGACGTGCGTCGCCTCAGCATCGCCTCAACCCTGAGGAGTGCCTTATGCAGATTGCACAACTGACATTGACCGACGCGTTCAAGGTGCTGTTTTCGGTGCGCCAGGTGCAAGCCGCCGAAATGGTGATTGCACCTGGCGAGGGCGAAGGCGGGCCAGACAATCGCCACCGAGGTGCCGATCAATGGTTGTACGTGGTGGATGGCACCGGCGAGGCGGTCGTCGAGGGGCAGACGCATGCACTGCAGGCCGGTAGCCTGATCGCCATCGAGCGCGGTGAAACGCACGAGATCCGCAATACCGGGAACACACCGCTGAAGACGGTCAATTTCTATCACCCGCCCGCCTACGATGCCCAAGGCGAACCCTTGCCAGCCGGTGAGGCGCAGTGATCGCTGGCGGTGCCGCATGTGGTCGATTGGATCGGTCACTGCGCAAGTGCATGACTTTGGAGAAGCGACAGGCGTGCTTCAACGCCAGGTGAGCAATGCGCCCACTGCGCGTTGACGCCGCGCTTGTTACATCGAGCTGCCGTTCACAATCTGGGAAGTGCCATGCCACAGACCAAGACACGCCGCGCTGCTGCCAAGGACAAGCGCGAAGGAAAATCGGCCAGCACCCAGGCCGGCGAATATGTCAAAGAAGAAATCGACCAGGTGCGCGACGGCGCGCATGGTGTGAAAAGCACCAAGCAGGCCATTGCGATCGGCTTGTCCAAGGCGCGCCGCGATGGCGTGGATGTTGCACCGCGCAGTTCCGCGTCCAAGGCCACCAAGAAAAAAGCCGCGCAGGACAAGGCAGCTGCAACCTCCAAAAAGCCGGTGTCGCCTACGCGCTCGGCCGGTGCCAAGAAAGCCCTCAAGACCGCCAGCAAGGGCACTACCGCCAAGAAGACGGTGGGGAAAAAGGCATTGTCCAAACAGACCACGAGTGCCGCAAAAAAGCGCACCGCCAGCGACCGTTCGACGGCAGCAAAGAAGGCGGCAAAGACCAAGGGCCCGGCAATACGCAAGGCCGCCGCGAAGAAAGCGGCAGCGACGCGCAAGCGTGCCGAAGCCAAGAACGCTTAGCGCGACAAGCTAAGCGTGGCGAGCAGTTTTCAGGTGCGCAGGACGGAGCGGAGTCGTTGAGGATGAGTGGTAAACGCCGTCTCGGGTATCGACCTTGCCCGCCTGTTTGCTGTGCAGCCATTTTTGAAGTTGCTTCTAGAATCCGGCAAATAGGTGTCCGCGCATCAGGCATGAGTAGCGGGTCTGATGCGGCATGTCTTTCACTTCAGCCGTAGTTCGGTGCTGACTCATGTACGCGTTGCTGGTGCCGGGATTGCAACCGTGGACGTAGCCATGCTGCGCACGCTGCTTCATCGAGCGAACCCTCTGCCAGACCGATATAAAAACCGTAGAGTTCCAGGTCACCTGCCTGCAAGGTGGCTCCATTGAGCACGATGAAGGTTTCGCAGGCCACCGCTGCTGTGCGCTTGTTGCCGTCGACAAATGGATGATTACGGGCCAGGCCATATGCCAGGCTCGCTGCTAGCGCCGCCAAGTCCGGAGGTGGGTCGCCATATGCCGATAGTTGTTTAGGTCTAGCAAGGGCGGAGTCGAGTAACGCATCGTCGCGCACACCGCTCCCGCCACCATGTTCGGCCAGCTGGCGGTCGTGGATAGCCAAGACAAGTGGCCGCTCGATCCAGATGATCATGCGTGTGCGTTACTGCGCCAGTTTGTTGAGCAAGGTGCGGCGCTCACGCATCACCTGCTCGGCCACATCCATCTGCGCGGCCAACGTCGGGTCGAATGCGGTCAGCTTGATGCCGTCGGGCGTTTCCAGTGCATAGAGTTCGTCGCCCTTTCCAAGCCGCAGGCGGGCCAGCAGTTCCTTGGGCAGGATGACGCCGGCGGAATTGCCGATGGCAGTGATCTTGAGTTTCATGGCGGCATCTCACGTTAATACGAAAGTTATAACCCTGTCGTCAGCCAGTCGCAAGTGACGTGCTGAAGCGGCTCAGCAAGCCGGTCTCGCCTGCTGCGATCGATAGGTGTACAAATGTACACCTTGTCCCGTTCTGCTGCCGCGCCCCGATGCCATCGCTTCCCCCCCAACGTGCCGCCGTGCTGGCGTTCCTGCAGGAGCAGGCCCAGGCAGGCGTCTCGCCCAGTCTGGCCGAGATCGCGCAGGCCTTCGGGTTTGCCTCGCGCAATGCCGCACAAAAGCACGTGCAGGCGCTGGCCGATGCCGGATTGATCGAGCTGCTGCCCAATCAGAAACGTGGCATCCGTCTGCCGGGGGGCGCCGGTCGCGATGAATTGCTGGCCTTGCCGGTGCTGGGGCGGGTGGCAGCAGGCCTGCCGATCGGTGCGGACATCGGCCTGGAGCGTCAGCTCTGGCTGGACCGCGCGCTGTTTTCGCTGCGTCCGGATTACCTGTTGCAGGTGCAGGGGGATTCGATGATCGATGACGGCATTCTGGATGGCGACCTGGTTGGCGTGCATCGCAGCAATGAGGCGCGCGACGGGCAGATCGTGGTGGCGCGGGTGGATGGCGAAATCACCATCAAGCGCCTGGAGCGCGGCGCCGAACGCATCCGCCTGCTGCCGCGCAATCGTGCGCATGCGCCGATCGTGGTGGCGGCCGATGCCGACTTCGCGATCGAAGGGCTGTACTGCGGCCTGATCCGGCAGGGCTGAGATGAGCCAGGAGCCGGCGCGCATCAGCCAGGACGGGAATGCGGCAGTGGCACTGCCGCTGGACGCCCTGCTGGCCGCGCGCACCGTCTGGCGTGCAGGCCAGGGCACGGCCACCGTCAATGGCGGCGAATCCACCGGGCATGTGGCATTGGATGCGTTGCTGCCCGATGGCGGCTGGCCGCGGCGTGCCTTGACCGAGTTGTTGTTGCCTGCGCACGGCATCGGCGAGATCGCCTTGTTGCTGCCCACGCTGGCACGCATGACTGCCAGCAGCAGCCGGGTCGTGCTGGTCGCGCCGCCGTTCATTCCTTACGCGCCGGCCTGGCAGGCGGGCGGGGTGGTGCTGGAGCATCTGGAAGTGGTGCAGGCCGAGCCGCGCGAAGCGTTATGGGCGTTCGAACAATGCTTGCGCAGCGGCGCTTGCGCTGCGGTACTGGGCTGGCCGCAAACCGGCGATGCGCGTGCGCTGCGCCGGCTGCAGGTGGCGGCCGATAGCGGCAACTGCTGCGCCTTCGCGCTGCGCGACCGCCGTCATGCGGTGAATGCATCGCCGGCGGCCTTGCGGCTGGAATTCCTGCCCGAGCGCGATGCCTGGCAGGTGCGCAAGTGCCGCGGCGGGCAGGTACCGTCGCAGCCGTTGCGGCTGGCGCATTGAGGCGCGCGCATGTTGTGGGCCTGCATCTTGCTGCCGCAGCTGGCGCTGGACGCCGTCCTTCGGCGTCTGGAAGCGCCGCAGGCGCCGCTGGTGCTGGTGGAAGGCCCGGCGCAGCTGCGCAGCCTGCATTCGGTCAATGCCGCCGCTGGTGCGGCTGGGTTGAAGGCCGGCATGCGGCTATCGGCGGCGCATGCCTTGATGACTCAGGTAAGCACCATCGATTACGACGCGCAAAACGAAGCGCGCACGCAGCGCTTTCTTGCGGCCTGGGCATATCGGCATAGTTCGCTGGTCAGCCAGCAGTGGTCGCGCGCCATCGTGCTGGAAGCCGGTGCCAGCTTTCGCCTGTTCGGCCCCTGGCCGCGCTTCGAGCGTCGCCTGCGCGATGAGCTGCAGGCCTTGGGCTTCCAGCACCGGCTTGCGCTGGCGCCCACGCCGCGCGCCGCGCGCGTGCTGGCAGGGCTGCGCGACGGCATGGTGGTGACGCAATTGCCGGCCCTGCACAGCACGCTCGACAAGGTGCCTGTGCGCCGCGCTGCATTGCCCGACGATGCCGGCGAGCGCCTTCAGCACATGGGCGTGCGCACGCTCGCGGCGGTGCGTGGGTTGCCGCGCGACGGGTTGCGCCGGCGTTTCGGTGCGGGCCTGCTCGATCATCTGGATCGCCTCTACGGGCAGGTCGACGACCCACTGGAGTGCTACGCGCCGCCAGACCACTTCGACCACCGCGTGGAGTTGGGGTATGAGGTGGAAACGCATCCGGCGCTGCTGTTTCCGTTGCGTCGGTTGATCGGCGACCTGTGCACGTATCTGTCCATTCGCGATGGCGGCGTGCAGCGGTTTTTATTACGCCTGGAGCACGAAGAAGGTGCGACCGATGTAGAGATCGGCCTGCTCACGCCGGAACGCGCGCCCACCTTGCTGTTCGAGCTGGCCCGCAACCGGCTGGAGCGGGTGGAGATTCCGCGGCCGGTGGTGGCGATGCGCTTGCTGGCACGGCAGCTGCCGCCGTTCGTACCGGCCATGCGCGACCTGTTCGATCAGCGCGCGCAGCAATCGGTGGAGTGGCCGCAACTGCGCGAGCGCCTGCGTGCACGGCTGGGCGATGACGCGGTCTATCGCGTCTTGCCGGCCGACGACCCGCGCCCGGAGCGCGCGTGGCGCCGCGCCATCGGCGATGCGATGCGCGAAGCCGCCGCGCCGCAGCGTCCGCCGCGCCCCACCTGGTTGCTGCCGCAGCCGGTGCCGCTCCACGACCCGCACCTGCGCATCGTGTCCGGCCCGGAGCGGCTGGAAAGCGGTTGGTGGGACGACGATGAAGCGCGTCGCGATTACTACGTGGTGGAGACAGCACGCGGCCGGCGTGGCTGGGCATTCGCCGCGCCCGGTCGGGTGGACGGCTGGATGCTGCATGGGTGGTTTGCGTGAGCGCAGGGATGCCATTGCAGGATCCGAGCACGGGCCGCCTGGCGCTGGTCGCGGGGTGGGTGCAGGCTGCAGGTGCCGGGCCTTCAAAAAGAACGCAGCAGGAGCTGCAGCGACGCGATCCACCGCGGACTGCAAAGGCCGTGCGAGACAGCATGGCGCTGTTGAAGGCATCCAGCATCCATGAGCTGGGATGACGCCATTGATGGCGTAGACCGCGACACGCCCGGTGGGCGCATGCCGCGTGCCTGGAATGTGGCTGCACGCCTGCGCGCGGCCAATGACGATATCGTCCATGCGCAGCAGGCCGATGATCTGCCTGCATATGCCGAGCTGCATTGTCTGTCGGACTTTTCGTTCCTGCGCGGTGCCTCCAGTGCCGAGCAGTTGTTCGCACGCGCGCAGCATTGCGGCTACAGCGCCTTGGCCATTACCGACGAATGCTCGCTGGCCGGCATCGTGCGTGGCCTGGAAGCGTCGCGTGCCACCGGCGTGCGGTTGATTGTCGGCAGCGAATTCACCCTGGTCGATGACATCCGCTTGGTGCTGTTGGTGGAAAATGCGCACGGTTACCCGCAGCTGTGCGGGTTGATCACTACCGCGCGGCGTGCGGCAAGCAAGGGCGCCTATCGCTTGGGTCGCGCCGAGGTGCAAGCGCAGTTTCGCGACGTGGTGCCGGGCGTGTTTGCGCTGTGGCTACCCGGCGCGCAGCCGCAGGCAGAGCAGGGCGCCTGGTTGCAACAGGTCTTCGGCGAGCGGGCGTTTCTGGCAGTGGAACTGCATCGCGAACAGGACGATGTCGCGCGCCTGCAGGTCCTGCAAGCGCTGGCGCAGCAATTGGGCATGACCGCGTTGGCGAGTGGCGATGTGCATATGGCGCAGCGTCGCGAGCGCATCGTGCAAGACACCTTGACCGCCATCCGCCACACGCTGCCGCTGGCCGAGTGCGGCGCACACCTGTTCCGCAATGGCGAGCGGCATCTGCGAACCCGGCGCGCGTTGGGCAATATCTACCCGGATGCGTTGTTGCAGGCCACCGTGGAGTTGTCGCAGCGTTGTACCTTCGATATTTCCAAGATCAGCTACACCTATCCCAGAGAGCTGGTGCCGGAAGGCCACACGCCCACCAGCTATCTGCGTCAGCTCACCGAAGCAGGCATCCGCAAGCGCTGGCCGGGCGGCATCTCGGCAAAGGTGCGCGAGGACATCGAAAAAGAGCTGGCGCTGATCGCGTTCAAGAACTACGAAGCGTTCTTCCTCACTGTGCAAGATGTGGTGCGCTTCGCACGCGATCAGGACATTCTCTGCCAGGGCCGTGGCTCATCGGCCAATTCGGCGGTGTGCTATGCGCTGGGCATCACGGCGGTCAACCCGGATGAAACGCGGTTGTTGATGGCGCGCTTCCTGTCCGAAAAACGCGACGAGCCGCCGGACATCGACGTGGACTTCGAGCACGAACGCCGCGAGGAAGTGCTGCAGTACGTCTACAGCAAATACGGGCGCGAACGCGCGGCGCTGGCGGCGACGGTGATCTGCTATCGCGGCAAAAGCGCCGTGCGCGATGTGGCCAAGGCCTTCGGCCTGCCGCCGGACCAGATTGCGTTGCTGGCCAATTGCTACGGTTGGGGCAATGGCGAAACGCCGATGGAACAGCGCATCGAAGAAGCCGGGTTCGATCTGGCCAACCCGCTGATCAACAAGATCCTGGCCGTTACAGAGCATTTGCGCGATCACCCACGGCACCTGTCGCAGCATGTCGGCGGTTTCGTGATCTCCGACGAGCCGCTTTCGCTGCTGGTGCCGGTGGAAAACGCGGCCATGCCTAATCGCACCATCATCCAGTGGGACAAGGACGATCTGGAAACCATGCAGCTGCTCAAGGTCGATTGCCTGGCGCTGGGCATGCTCACCTGCATCCGCAAGACGCTGGAGCTGGTGCGCGGCCACCGTGGGCGCAATTACAGCATTGCCACGCTGCCAGGCGATGACGCGCCAACCTACAAGATGATCCAGCGCGCCGACACCGTCGGCGTGTTCCAGATCGAATCGCGTGCGCAGATGGCGATGCTGCCGCGGCTCAAACCTGCAGAGTTCTACGATCTGGTCATCGAAGTGGCGATCGTGCGCCCCGGGCCGATCCAGGGCGACATGGTGCACCCATATCTGCGCAGACGGCAGGGCCGCGAAGAAGTGAACTACCCGTCGCCTGCGGTTGAAGACATCCTCAAGCCCACGCTGGGCGTGCCGTTGTTTCAGGAGCAGGTGATGGAACTGCTGATGCATGCTGCCGATTACAGCGAGGACGAAGCCGACAACTTGCGTCGCTCGATGGCCGCATGGCGGCGCGGCGGCGACATGGAACAGCATCGCACGCGCGTACGCGAACGCATGCAGGGCAAAGGCTACGCCTCCAGCTTCATCGACCAGATCTTCGAACAGATCAAGGGTTTTGGTTCCTACGGTTTTCCGCAGAGCCATGCCGCCTCGTTCGCCAAACTCGTCTATGCCAGCTGCTGGCTCAAACGCCACGAGCCGGCCGCCTTCGCCTGCGGGCTGCTCAACGCGCAGCCGATGGGCTTTTATTCGGCCAGCCAGATCGTGCAGGATGCGCGCCGCGGCAGCCCCGAGCGCGAGCGCGTGGAGGTGCTGCCGGTGGATGTGTTGCACAGCGACTGGGACAACACCCTGGTCGGCGGCCGGCCGTGGCGCAGCGCTGCCGATCCCGGCGAACAACCGGCGATCCGGTTGGGCATGCGGCAGGTCGCCGGACTGTCGCAAGTGGTGGCGCAGCGCATCGTTGCCGCACGCACGCAGCGGGCGTTCGCCGATATCGGCGATCTGTGCCTGCGCGCCGCACTCGACGAAAAAGCACGCCTGGCATTGGCAGAAGCAGGCGCCTTGCAAGGCATGGTGGGCAACCGCAATGCCGCGCGCTGGGCAATGGCCGGTGTGGAGGCGCGTCGCCCACTGTTGCCGGGCAGCCCGGAGGAGCGCCCGGTGGAGTTCGAGGCACCGCGCGCGGGCGAAGAAATCCTTGCCGATTACCGCTCGGTCGGCCTGAGTCTGCGCCAGCATCCAATGGCGCTGCTGCGCCCGCAGATGCGCCAGCGGCGCATCCTGGGTCTGCGCGAATTGCAGGGCCGCCGCCACGGCAGCGGCGTGCATGTGGCCGGCCTGGTCACCCAGCGCCAGCGCCCGGCCACCGCCAAGGGCACCATCTTCGTCACCCTGGAAGACGAGCAGGGCATGATCAACGTCATCGTCTGGTCGCACCTTGCGCTGCGTCGCCGCCGTGCGCTGCTGGAATCGCGCCTGCTGGCCGTGCGTGGTCGCTGGGAACGCGTGGACGGCGTAGAGCATCTGATCGCCGGCGACCTGTACGACCTCAGCAACTTGCTCGGCGACATGCAGCTGCCCTCGCGCGATTTCCATTGACGCTTTTCGGGCCTTGGATTGCGGCTAGATTCTATGTGCGTTCCATACCCAACTGCTGGCTTTTGGGAACGCTCCGACCTTCCTGACAACCGTTTTTTTCAGGAAGAGGCCTTCGCGGTAGAGCGTCACCATGAAGATCATATTCGTCATGTTGCTGGCGTCGGTTGCAGCTAGGGCGCAAGCTCCGACACCTCAAGCACGGTGTAGTGAGAGTGAAGCAATGAACAACGACGCAAGAATAATCGCGGTGGACCACACAGGCTTCGCGGTATCGTCATTGGACGAAGCTGTTCGGTTCTGGACAGGAGCACTCGGCTTCAAGCTTGAGCGACAGTCGGAGATGGGGGGCGATTTCCTGTATCAGGTGACTGGCGTCGATGATCCCAATGTAAAAACGGCAATCGTCAGGGCACCAGACGGTTATGCGATCGAACTATTACAATATTCAAAAGGGCGCCAGAACGGGGCGGTGCCGAACAGCGCGGGGGCGATTGGTGCGGCCCACCTAGCTCTGACCGTAAACGACATTCATGCCGCTATTGCCCGCGTCGAGGCAGCAGGATGGAAGGCGAAGGGTAGTCCACTGCCGATCGCGGGTGGGCCAAGGAAGGGAACGCTGGTGGCCTACGTTTCAGGCCCCGACCATATAACGATAGAGCTCATGCAGCCGTAGGCCCATTAATGGGTCTACGGAAGTTTTCCCGCTTACCATCGTTATTGGGAAGGATGCCGATATTGGTCAGACGCTGACGGGTTCGCGCCGTTGCTCCAATGTCTGGACGAATACGGCTAGGCTGATCGATGCCAGACGTTCGACCAGCAGCCGTTCGGCTTCCTGTAGCGCATCGCTCACCGCCTCGTTGACGACTGCCGCGATCTGGCACCCGGGCTCAGGACGTTCGATTCCGGTCGCCAATAGGCGGGGCCGCCAATCTGTCCAAATCGCTGGGTGGTGCCAAGGCCGACTGACGCAATCGATGCGGTCATGTGCCAGTAAGTTGTCGAGCTCGCTTGCTGGGCTGGCTGTTTCAGGCCAATTGGCGAAGCAACGTCCTGTGCAACGCAGCCACAAGCGTGAGTGAATGCATCTGCACGCCGGTCATTGGCAGTAAGCCGGTCCGTGCTACACCATGCAGGTCCGCGCAGCCGCGCTGGCTTGTCTTTCACCCACCAGGCGATCATGAAGTTGGAGGCGTTGTTCGACCAGTTGCACACCTTGCCCACCGTGCCCAAGGTGGCGCAGGACCTGATCCGTCAATTCGACGATCCGCAGACCGATATCGATACGCTGGCGCACAGTATCGAGCGCGATCCGGTGATTGCCGCCAAAGTGTTGCGGCTGGCCAATTCGGCGCGCTTCCATGGCTTGCGCGATTCCACCAGCGTGGAAGACGCGGCCATGCGGCTGGGCTTCAACACCCTGCGCACGCTGGTGCTGGCGTCGGCGATGACTGGCGCGTTCCGGGCTGGCCCGGGCTTCGACCTCAAGGCCTTCTGGCGGCACAGTTTCGAAGTGGCCGGCATCTGCCGCCTGCTGGCGCGCCAGCAGGGGGTTGACCCGGAGACCGCCTTCACCTGCGGGATGATGCACAACATCGGCGAGCTCTTGATCCAGTCCGGAGCGCCGGAATACGCCAGCCGCATCAATCACGAAACCTCCTCTGCCGGTCATGCGGCCGAAGAAACCCTGCAACTGGGCTTCGGCTATCCGGAAGTCGGGGCCGAGCTGGCACGTCGCTGGCAGTTGCCCGTGGTGATCCAGGAAGCCATCGGGTATCAGGTCCGGCCTGCCGCGGCCCCGGACGGTGCGCGCATGCCATTGCTGGTGGCCCAGGCGGTACTGGTCTGCGATGCGCTGCATGCGCATGGCGGCGCCAACGCGGCGGCATTGGAAGCGATACGCAGCCCGCTGATGGACGGTGTGGATCTGGACGCGTTGTTCGCCGCGTTGCCGGAGGTCATCGAGGCAGATCGCGCCTTTGCCGAGTTGCTGCACTAACCCAGGGCAGGACGCTGCATCATTCCCCGCGCAGCGGCGCATGCGCAGTCTGTTGCGCCTTGCGTCGCACGCGCGGTGTCGGGCTGCTGCCATGCAGTGATCGCCGCGTCGGGCGCAGATGCCGACAGGCACTGGCCCGATAACGCCCCCGCCTGGCGGCAACTGGCGCCAGGTGACAGACGCGGCGCACTTGTATCGACGCTGGCGCGAACGTGCTTCGAAACGTGCCCGCGTCCTCAAGAGCAACGCGCCGGATACCGCCGCGCTTGGCAGATTGCAACCCAGGCAGCAGCGCGTGCGTCGGGTCGCCCCTGTGAAGCCCACCCGCCACAGCGCGCACACTGTCACGCCGCGCCGCAGCTGGACGCGGATGGGCGCAGGCGCTAGCGTTGCAGGGATTTTTTGCCTACAGGGGAATGCCCAATGAGCCACGACGCGCAGCCGCGCCAGCTCACCTTCCGTGCCGTGGCGCTGGCCATCGTGCTGGCGGTGGTGCTTTCGGCCGCCAATGCCTACCTCGGCCTGTTCGCCGGTCTGACCATCGCCACCGCCATCCCGGCAGCCGTCGTGTCGATGGGCGTGCTGCGCCTGTTGGGCGGTGGCACCATTCTGGAAAACAACATCGTCCAGACCGGTGCGTCGGCCGGCTCGTCGATCGCAGCCGGAGTGATCTTCACCATCCCCGCGCTGGTGATCATGGGCTACTGGCCGGACTTCAAGTACTGGTGGGTGCTCGGCATCGCCGGTATGGGGGGCCTGTTGGGCGTGTTGTTCTCGGTGCCGCTGCGGCGCTCGATGATCGTCGAAGACCCGCTGCCGTTCCCCGAAGGCAAGGCGGCGGCCGAAGTGCTCAAGGCCGGCGAAAACCCCGGCCCAGGCCTGAAGATTCTTGCCATCTCCGGCGCCATCGGTGCGCTGGTCAAGCTGGCTGCGGCCAGCGGCCTGCGCGTGATTCCCGACACCTGGGCGCAGGCCACCTACCTGGGCAGCAGCCGGCTGGTGGGCTATATCGGCACCAACCTGTCGCCGGCGCTGCTGGGCGTGGGCTACATCGTCGGGTTGAATGTGGGCATCGTGGTGCTGTCCGGCTCGATCCTGTCCTGGCACATCGCCATCCCGCTGTATCAGCAATTCTTCATGGGCTCGGACCCGGCCCTGGCGCAGAGCCTGGTCGGTGCGTCGGCTGCCGATGCAGCGTTCGGCATCTGGGGCGCGAAGATTCGCTACCTCGGTGTCGGCGCGATGTTGATCGGTGGCGTGTGGACCCTGTTTTCGCTGCGTAAATCGCTGTTTTCCGGCGTCAAGAGCGGCTTTTCCGCTGCGCGCAAGAGTGGCGGCGGCGTGGTTGCAGAAACCGAGCGCGATCTGCCGATGAAGTGGATGCTGGTGGCGCTGGTGCTGTGCACGCTGCCGCTGCTGTGCCTGTATCAGGCCATCGTGCAGCAGTGGCATGTGTCGATCCCGATGACCATCATCATGATCGTGGCCGGTTTCCTGTTCGTGTCCGTTTCGGGCTATCTGGCGGGTCTGATCGGTTCGTCCAACAACCCGGTGTCGGGCATCACCATCTCCACCATCCTGTTCGCCTCGGCGGTGCTGGTGTTGCTGCTCGGCAAGAGCGGCCTGGTGCCGGTGGGCATCGGCGCTGCGCCGCTGGGCGCAGTGGCCGCCATCATGATCGGTGCGGTGGTGTGCTGCGCGGCGGCGGTGGGCGGGGACAATCTGCAGGATCTCAAGGCCGGTTATCTGGTCGGTGCCACACCGTGGAAGCAGCAGCTGATGCTGGGTATCGGCGCGTTTTCGTGCGCATTGATCATGGCGCCCGTGCTGAACCTGCTGGCCCAGGCCTACGGCATCGGCCCAGCCACGCCACAGCATCCCAACTCGCTGGGCGCGCCGCAGGCGACGCTGATGGCTTCGGTGGCCAAGGGCCTGTTCGGCGGCCAGCTGCCGTGGAGCATGATCGCGATCGGTGCCGGCGTGGGTGCAGCCATCATCGCGTTGGACGAATGGTTGAAGGCCACCGGCAAGCGCTTCCGTGTACCGGTGCTGGCCGCGGCCATCGGCATCTATCTGCCGCTGGAATTGATGGTGCCGATCTTCCTCGGTGGCCTGATCGCGCATCTGGTGGAGCGCTTCCACAACATCCGTGCCGACGACGAAGACGGCCGCGACCGCGTGCATCGCCCGGGCGTGCTGTTTGCCGCTGGCCTGATCACCGGCGAGGCGTTGATGGGCATCGCCATTGCGGTGCCCATCGTGCTGTCCAGTCGCGCCGACGTGCTGGCATTGCCCGCCGCGCTGCAGCTCAACCAGTGGATCGGCCTGGCGATTCTGGCCCTGGTCGGCTGGCTGCTGTATCGCATCGGCAAGCGCGGCGAACAGGCCGCCTGAGTGCGATGCCGGATGGCGCATGCGCCCAGCATGCGCCATCTGCAAGCCGGCGCCTGGTTGTGTGCGCAGCTTGATCCAGTACAGATGTGATGGAACGGGAAACAGCTGTTTGGGCCGCCGGTCTCTACCCGGCGAAGACATGCCAGCGCTGCAATGGCGCCAGGTCCTCTGTAAGACGGAGGGTGATTCGCCGTTTCGATTGCATGGCTGCGACTGCGTCCGACACACCGCATGCGAACCGTGCAGGATTACCGCATGCAGGGCATTTATGCCTGCATAGCCATCAGCTACCGCCATCGACATTCAATGTCTTTGCGCCGGCTTTACGCCCTGCGCAGCTGCCATGCATAGCGACTTTATGCCGCTGCTGCTTATCGTGCCGTCTTCCGCACAACGGTGCGCCCTGAGTGCTGCATGCCCGGACTGATCTGATCCCCATCACGCTGTAGAACGTGGCGCGCTCACGCTGTGCATGACCCCGCAAAGCCAGGCAAGTATCTGGCAGTGCAAGCCTGCGCACTTCCCTACAGTGGGCGCGTGCATCGCATCGCGACCGCCTTGGCGCCGCCCTGAAAAACGCAGTTGCGGCGCCGCCGACCAGGCGCAGCGGCACCCTGCCGCGCGTCGTAACGCACCATATCCCACTCTTCAACGTTGCACGGTCATGCGATCCGTGCCGCGCTTTGCCCTGGAATCACCGCAATGCCCACCATCACCTCGCGCTCGTCCACCCGCAAGACACCCACATCGCTGCTCGCCATCATCGTGACTGCAGCGCTGAGCGGCCTCGCAGTTCAGGCGCAGGCGCAAGACGCGACCGAAGCGGCGCTCTGCACCGATCGGCCGACCAAGGCCAATGCCACCTGCACCGTACCGGCTGGCAACTGTCAGCTGGAAACCGACATCGGCAATCACACGCGCGACAGCCAGCCCGGCACACGCACAGAGACGGCGTACTTCACCAATCCCACGCTCAAGTACGGCATCAGCGACCGCATCGATCTGCAGCTCAATTGGGCGCCGCAGCTACAGGTCAAGACCACCGACCGCGCGACCGGCGCGCGCAGCAGCCTGAGCGGCGGCGGCGATCTCTATCTGCGCATGAAGGCGCGTGTGTACGAGAGCGACACCGCCAGCGTGGCGCTGCTGCCCTTCGTCAAGGCACCCACCGCGCGCACCGGATTGAGCAACGACGAATGGGAGGGCGGCGTCGCATTGCCGATCAATTTTGCGCTGCCCAGCAGCTTCTCGCTGACATTCGGTCCGGAACTGGATTGGTTGGCCGACAGCGATGGCAGCGGCAAGCATGTCGCCATCGTCAACGTGATCAATCTGGCGCGCCCGCTGACACCGAAGCTGTCGATGGCGGTGGAACTGTGGTCCTCGATCAACCGCGACCCTGCACGGACCGCGGAGCAGTACTCGGCCGATATCGCGGCGTCGTATCTGCTCAATCCGCTATTGCAGCTGGACGTGGGTGCCAATTTCGGCCTCAACGACCGCACGCCCGACAGGCAGGTCTACGTAGGCCTGTCGCACCGCTTCTAAGAGCAGCTAACAAAACGACTGCGCAGCCACCAGGCGGGCGCGGCCTGTGCTCGGAATCGGCATGTACCACGCGTACACTCCGGTTCTGAGTGCGCCGTCCGCACCCACCTGACGACTGCTCGCTACGTTTTGTTAGTCGCTCCAAAGCGCCCAGACGCCCGTGCCGCGTGCAGGCGGCATGGGTCAGGCGCGTGCGTGCGCGGCGCATCACGTCGCGCACGCATGACCTCCTGCCTTTGCGCGTGCGCCGCAGCAACGCCTACCATCGACGTTTTGCCGTTGCCGGAGAGCTCGATGAAGCTGCGTCACGCCGTATTGCCCCTGTGTCTGCTGGCTGCCCTGCCAAGCCTTGCCGCCGCGCGCGGTTTCGATGTGCGCGACATGGTGGCGCTGGACCGGGTGTCCTCGCCCACGCTCACGCCCGATGGCAGCAGCGTGCTGTTCGCCAAGCGCCAGGCCAAGACCGCCAATGGCAAGCCGGCCACCAGCCTGTGGGTGCGCAATCTGCGCACCCGCGATTTGTCTCCGCCCAAGCGGCTCACCCCGGAAGGATGGAACGTCAACAGCCCGGCGTTGTCGCCGGACGGCAAGACGGTGTACTTCCTCAGCAGCAAATCCGGCAGCCAGCAGCTCTACGCGCAGCCGATGGCCGGCGGCACCCCGCAGCAACTCACCGCATTTGCGGTAGACGTGGACAGCTACAAGCTCTCGCCGGACGGCAAGCGCATCGCCTTCAGCGCGGGCGTGTTCCAGGACTGCGGTTCGGACCTGGGCTGCACCAAGAAGAAGCTGGGCGAGCTCAAGAACAACAAGGCTAGCGGCGTGGTGTACGACCAGTTGTTCGTGCGTCATTGGGACACCTGGAACGATGGTCGCCGCAATACCTTGTTCGTGGCCGAGTTGCCTGCGGCTGGTGCGAAGGCAGTGGTCGGGGCATCGGCGATCAGCGCCACGCTGGCCGGCGACGCGCCGTCCAAGCCGTTCGGTGGCAACGACGATTACACCTGGTCGCCCGACGGCAGCAGCGTGGTGGCCAGCGTGCGCATTCCGCAGCCGCATGGCCCGGAAGCAGGGAAGAACGCCAAGGCCGGCGGCAAGCCCACCGGCAACGACGAGTCGTTGCAGACCAACTTCGATCTGTACCGCCTGGATGCGAGCGGCAAATCTGCGCCGGTCAACCTGACCGCGGCCACCCCGGCCTGGGATGCCGGCCCGGTGTTCAGCACCGACGGCAAGACCCTGTACTACCGCGCCATGAAGCGCCCGGGCTTCGAGGCCGACCGCTTCGGCCTGATGGCGATGGATGTGGCCAGCGGCAAGACCCGCGAGATCGCGCCGAAGTGGGACCGCTCGGCCGGCGAAATCGTGCCGAGCGCCGACGGCAGCAGCCTGTACACCAGTGCCGACGATCTCGGCGAGCATCCGCTGTTCAAGATCGATATCGCCAGCGGCGAGGCCACCAAGCTGGTAGGCGAGGGCAGCGTGCACGCCCCGACGCTGGCCGGCAATACGCTGGCGTTTACGCGCAGCTCGCTCAAGAGTGGCGACCAGGTCTTCGTCAGCGACGCGCAAGGCCAGGGCCTGCGTGCGATCAGCCAGAGCGCCGGCGAACTGCTGCCAGAGGTGCAGTTCGGCGACTACGAACAGTTCCAGTTCAAGGGCTGGAACAACGACACCGTGCATGGCTACGTGGTCAAGCCGTACAACTACCAGGAAGGCAAGACTTACCCGGTGGCGTTCCTGATCCACGGCGGCCCGCAGGGCAGTTTTGGCAATGGCTGGAGCAACCGTTGGAATCCGCAGACCTACGCCGGCCAGGGCTACGCGGTGGTGATGATCGATTTCCACGGCTCCACCGGCTACGGCCAGGCATTCACCGACGCCATCAGCCAGCATTGGGGCGACCGCCCGCTGGAAGATCTGCAAAAAGGCTGGGCCGCTGCGCAGAAGCAATACGGCTTCCTCGACGGCGACAAGGCCTGTGCATTGGGCGCCAGCTACGGCGGCTACATGGTCTATTGGATGGCAGGCAACTGGAATCAACCATGGAAGTGCCTGGTCGACCACGACGGCGTCTTCGACAACCGCACCATGGGCTATGCCACCGAGGAACTATGGTTCAGCGAGTGGGAAAACGGCGGCACGCCGTGGCAGAACCCGGCCGGCTACGAGAAGTTCAACCCGGTGCTGCATGTAGACAAGTGGAAGGTGCCGATGCTGGTCATCCACGGTCAGCAGGATTTCCGCATTCCGGTCGAACAAGGCCTGGCTGCGTTCACCGCGCTGCAGCGCAAGGGCATCGATTCCAAGTTCCTGTATTTCCCCGACGAGAACCACTGGGTGCTCAAGCCGGATAACAGCATATTGTGGCATGACACCGTCAACAGCTGGCTGAAGCAGCATATCGGCCAGTGACGGGCGACCGACACGCCGCCAGGCGCGGCGTGTCGGTTGCCTGAGCGAATGCGTTCTCTGGGCGATGGGCGCTGTCGACGTCGCCGTTTCGGCAACCGCATCCTGACTGTTGCGCCTGGAGTAGCTAGCGAGCCGACTGCGCGTACTGCCAGACGCACGCTGCCGTTACTGCATGTCGCATCTGCCGCGCGTGCACTGCAGTTCTTCCTGGCAGTCCATGCCCACCTGACACCTGCGCAGTGCTAGCCGCGCCTGGCCAGCTGGCCTTCCACGATGTCCAGAATCTCGGACACCGCAATCCCGAACGAGCCGGCGCGCCCGGCGTCGAACGCCGCCTTCCACTCGGCGTACCCGGGCAGATACGCCTGATTGGGTGCACTGGCGCCGACGTATTCGGCAGCGCTGCGCTCCAGCGTCTGTGCAATGACCGGAATGTGCGGCAGCGTGTCCAACGTCCCGTTGGGCATTCCCGCATGACGTACCTGGATGTCGCTGATGGTCACGTGCAGGATCTGGCCGCCCTGCGGATGCGTATCGATCTGGTTGATCAGCAGTAGCGGCGTTTCGGCGGCACTGCGCCCGCGGCAGCGCCACAGCTGGCCGACTGCATAGGTTGAAGAGGTCGTGGTTGAAGAGCTGGCCATGGCCATCGGTGACTCCGCGAGCAAACCGCAATGATGCAGCTTGCTCGCGACGATGGCGACCGGGCAGTCGCTGGTCGCGTTGGTATCGATGAGTCTGCCGTTGGCTGCAATGACGGATGGCGACGGCGAATGGTGATCTGCAGCGTTGTCAGCTCCATTGCTGCGCGCTGGATGAGCACGCTTGGAGTGAACCGGTTGCAACGCCGCTGTCCAGATCACGGGCCAATGCATCCCAAATGCGATTGCCGCAGCACATCACGGGCATGTCAAACTAGCGCATCTTCCTCTTCCCAGTTCCCTGCCAGGACCGCAAGGACCGTTTGCATGCGCACGTCGTTCCGCCCCGCATTGTGGGCAATCGCTCTGATCTGCAGTCCTGCTCTGGGCGCTGCGTCGCGGCCGGCCGTTGCGCCTGCGCGCGCTTCGGTGGCGCTGCCTGCGTCGTCCGAGCAAGGCGGCGACGCGAGCGTGCCATTGCCGGCCGTGCTGAAATCCGGCATGGGGTATCGCGCGTTTGCGCAGGCGATGATGGAGCAAGGCTGGCAGCTGGTGGACCCACTTGCGGCCGATAGCTGCATGGCCGCTGGCGACTGCGAGATCGAGTTCGTTGCGCCCGGCGGCAGCGCGCGCCTGCGCGTGCAGGTGGGCTCACAGGCCGGTGCGGCGGTCGTGCAGGGCTGGCGTGCGCGACAGGTGCCGCTGGATCGCATCGGTAACCCGACCGCTGCGGCGGGAGATGCCAAGCCTGCACCGGCGGCAGTGGACGCAGGCAACAACTCGCGCTGAGTCCCCTGGCCGCAGGCCGATCGCGCATGCGGGGTATCATGGCGCGGCAGGGGCGGATTGTCTCGATCGCGCCCCTGGTTTGATGCGCCTTTCCCGGTCTCGAGCACCTTGCCCTGCATGAACCCTTTCGCATGAAGAGCATCGATCCTGCCGATCTTGAAGCCTTGTTCGATGCCGTGCCGGACGTGTTGTTCTTCGTCAAGGATCGCGAGGGCCGCTACACCCACGTCAACCAGACCATGCTGCGGCGGCTGGGGCTGAAGTCGCGCAAGGACCTGATCGGCAAGCGTGTGGCCGAGGTCTATCCCAGTGGCCTGGGCGCCAACTACGCCAATCAGGACGAGCAGGTGCTGGCCGGCGAGGTGATCGACAACCTGCTGGAGCTGCACCTGTTCGCCAACCGTGAGCCTGGCTGGTGCCTGACCTGCAAGCGGCCGTTGGTGGTGAACGGCAAGGTGCAGGGCATCATCGGCATCTCGCGCGATCTGGGCCCGCAGGATGGCCACGAATCGCAATACGAAAAGCTGCGACTTGCGCTGGCGTATCTCAACGCCAATTACGCGCAGAACGTGCGCATGCAGGCTCTGGTGGAGATCACCGGGTTTTCCATGTCCAAGCTGCAACGCTCGTTCCGCAAGGTATTCCAGCTCACGCCGCAGCAAGTATTGGCCAAGCTGCGGCTGCAGATGGCGATGCATCTGCTGCACGGAAACAAGAGCCTCACCGAAATCGGCCACGCTTGCGGCTTCAGTGATCAAAGCGCGTTCGCGCGGCAATTCAAGCAAGCGGTGGGCATGACGCCACGCGACTATCGTGCGTTGGCGAATGCGCAGCAGTTTCCAACCGAAGCAGTGTAGAGGGCGGGGCGATCTCAACGTGCATGCGCAAGACGTGGGTTGCGCCTGAATTCTCTTGAACTGCCTGATGAGGTGTTTCTCAAACAAGCGCCCTGTGACGCGCCGATGCCGCGTTGCGCGCCTTGCCCAGGGGGACCGCCTGGGCCGTAGCGCGCACCTTGTCTCGACGCGTCACAGGTCGTTTCGCACTCACCTCAAAGTGCATAGACGCTCCAAAGGGCGTCGGGCGTGGTAACGGGCCTTGATAGGTGCCCAAGGTATTGGGAAATGCCTTGATCGCCTTGCCTGGTCCTTGAATAACGGCGTGTGCAGCCGGGCCGTCTTCGTATCGGTCACCAAGCATTCGCGCGGCATGCCAACAGCGCGGCATTCGGTGGTTTACTAAAGCAGCGACGTCACGCACATCGACATGAGTGGGTCGGGCTTCTTGCGGTGAACCGGTAATACGGATTTCGCTGCACACGTCATGGCGGAATTGCGTGATCCAACATGCCGGGCGGAGCCGGCAGCGAGCGACGCAGGCACTGCAGCATGCAGCACGACAACGCAGGCGGATCGAGCGCCATGGCCCAGGTAACGCGATTACTGCGCGACGCATTGGCGACACGCATCGCTGCTGGCTGGCAAGGCCTGGTGTACGGCATCACCCACGTCCCACGCACATTCCGGGGACTGGGGACTTAGAACGCTGTGTGCGAGCAAATTGAATGGCAATATCGGAGGATGCACCGTGCCTAAGATTGAATCGACCAAGCAGGCCGCGCCGGATCCCGCGCAATTGATTCAAGCTGCACCGACTCCATCGGGCTCAGGATCAGCCGCGAGCACGTCTGCCGACAGTGCGGCGCCCTCAGCGCAACTCGGCGGGCTTTCCATCAGGCCGCGGCGGCTGGGCCGAGCCTCCAGAGCCAATCTCCCAGCGGCATCGTCTACCAACGCACAGGACGTCATGACGGCGCTCTTTGCCGCGACGCCAGTTTCGCAAGGGCCAGATCCTTTGGAGGTATTGAAAAAGGCCTCGTCCAGGCTGACCCGCTTCAACAACCTGGTGCAAAACGTAGTGCCGACACAACCAACGGATATCAGAGCCCTGGAAGCAAGACTCCGGTCGGGAACGTCCGCGATCGAATCGGCTCGACAAGGCTTGCAGGCGCTGGCCGAGCTAGATATTCAAAAATGCATGCCGGTCGACAATATCGAAGAACACGAGAATTTCTTGGTGACCCATCTCGCAGCCGCCGCGTGCCTGCACCACGACTCATGCAAGGAGATGATCGATCAGAAAGTGGCCACCGAATTGGGCCATGTGCGGACCCAAAGGGTGGAGATGGTGGTGTTTTCCCCTGACGCCATCCGTTTGCAACAACCGCAATCATGGCTTGCGCTGCGCGCTCATCTTCTGAATGCCCTTGCAGCGATGGAGGAGGTTTGCCAGCGCATCAAATCGCCGATGACGGGCCAGGGTCCACGCGACTCGCTCAAGGACCATCTCCCGGTCGTCAGGGCGATGATGGGATCGTGCCATGAGCGGATGCAGACGGTCCGCGGAATACTCGTCGAAATACATTCAAGGAGACTTGCCGATGAGGCCTGCGATTGCGGCCTGCCCGAGGTGCTTGACGGACTGAGGGAACTCGAAGAAGTCGACAGCCTTCACCACGCTGAGGTGGGCGAAGCGCTCAATCATGTGATCCAGGTTCATGTCGAACGCCTGTCCTCAACCGAGCACTCACTGACGCCGCAGATGCTGGCCATATACAAGGAAGTGCTCGTCGAATACGCCGAGCTGCGTGGCCGTGCGGCGATGCAACTGTGTATGGATGCCGCCGCGCTCATCGAAGACGGGGGGCATGCCAGAGATCATCTATGGCCAACGATGCTCGATCTTGCGCAGGCACTTACCGACCAACGCCAGGCGATTGTTGATATGTGCCAGTTCGCCGTCCAGGACAGACAGCTGATTGGCGCAGCAGCGGCTTCACCCGAGCAAACACCGGCGTCGATCACACCAAGCGTGCCGACAACGACAGCAGGCAAATCGAGCAGGTCACGCAAGGCGCGCAAGCGCACGCCTGCTGCTTCCAGCTCGGCGGCAGTGCCAACGCCGCAGGCGATTGATGCGCGCAGCGCAGCGCAAAAACAGGCCGACGAGGCACTGAGAGCCGCTCCCCTGGAGTCGTTGCCAGTGGCAGAACTGGGAGGAGATTTCATCGCGCTCGCCAGGCGCCTCGGCAAGGACACCACCGACGTGGAGCGCCTGATCGGCGACTCCCGACATGACGCGGCGACGGCCTTCGATTTTGCCAGAACCTCCATGCAGGGCTGGTTCGGATCGAGTGAGCGTCTGCTGCAGCTCAAAAGCAAGCTCCGTGCAGGAGACGGGCGCATCGCACAACTCGATACGCGTCTGCGTCTTCTCCAGAGGATCGAGCACGAGTTCGAACGGCGCGAAGCCGATGCGCTCAAGACCGATCCGCAACCACGTGCGCCGCATCTGGAGCGCCTGTTGGCGATGCATGGACTGGCACGCGTCACAGCCCCGAACCGCCGTCCCTCGGAGGGCGACCGTGGCGACCGTGGCAGGCTATTCGAAGTGCGTATCGAGCACGCGCCGCAGTCGAATGGTGACATTCCTGCGCCCTGGTTCGTCCACGTACATACCGAACAACCGGTAACGCCCGCTGGGCTGCGCGCGCTCCACTATAGGGACTTGGCCGCCGTCCACCTGAAGACGCAGAGGGAGGTGAACCTGGGCCCGCGCTGGGAAGAGATGATGCGCGCCCTGGGAAATACCGAGGCCAAGGTGCACCGGGCAACCATCGGCTCCAAGCTGCTTGGCCAGCTTTGGGCGCTCGGCTCTGGTGGGCAACAATAATCACGGCGCTCGGTCCGTCCTCATCACGGAAGAAGATCTCGAAACGGGCGCCCTCAGCGCTGCACGGATCACTCAATGTGAGTGGCCAGTTGCAGCAGGCCAGACAGGGACCTGAAAACGGTGAGCATCTGATAGAAGCGATTCGGCGCGCAGGGAGCTCGGGTCTCTCTGCCTGCCAACGCCTTGCAGGAAGAAAGCCGGTGTCAAACGCCTGAGCCAGTGCACGCGCAGGCGTTGGCGCGCGGCGAGGGAGGCGTGTTTTATCCAAGACCTTCGCGGTGGGCAGTACCGGTATCGCGCACTTGCAGTCCGTAACACGCGCTGGTCGCAGCCGTCATTTCCGGGATTTTTGAACCACGTTGCTGAGGAACGAGCAATTGCGTGCCAGCACCTGGCTTACCAGCGCGGCATCCGGCATCCAACCCGCGGCAGACATGCCTTTCAATTGATCGCCCAACGAGCGCAAGGAGGACGTGGCGGAACCCACATCGAGCGCGGCGTACCACTGCTTGACCATCTCCACCTCAGGCGTGGCTTGCCAGGCAAGCGCCTCGCGGATGGCCTCGATGACCATGGCATGGACGCCATCCAGGCCTTTGGCGTAACGACCGCTCATCACGCTTGCATCAAGCAGCACCTGCAGCGCCCGTGTCGGGTTCTGGATGACGTCTCCCCAACCATACCGAAGCGGCTCCTGCGAATTTGCCGGCGTATCCTTCTCCCGGTCGTAGCGAAAGCCGGTCACATCAATACTGATGACCTTGTGGCGTGCATCTTCTCCGGGAATGACCAGCATATTGTCAGGACCGAGATCAGACGCTTCGCCCAGGGTCAGCCTGGCCAGCAGCGAGGCGAACAGCCCGTCCAGACCGCTGTTGCGCAGCGTATCGATCAATGCCTGTTTGCCCGAACGAAGATTGACCGGATCGTTGATTCGCGCAAGCAGCGCGTGGTCTGCGGCCAGTTCATTTACCTGCGCATCGCTGCCGGCGGTGGCTCTTTTGACACGCAAAGCGGCTTGCTTGGCCTGCGCAAGCGAAACGTCAGGCGGCAGAAACGCCTTGGTCAGGAATGTATCCAGCGGCTCTGCATCATGAATGATCCGCGAGGCGATCAAGGCGTTGTTGGGCAGTGTCAGCAGTGATGAGTCCGGAATATTTTGCCGCGAAAGATGGTGTTCCTGCAGCGCATTGACCAAGTCCTGTGCGGCCGCGACGTTGATGACGTCAAATAAGGCAGGGATGCCAAGCGGATTGCGTAATCGAGGATCAGCGGCAACCAGGCTGTCGTGAATCTCGCAGACATCGTCGATGTCCAACGCACCGGTCTTGGTCTTTTCCGTCAATGTCTTCCCTGCCTCGGTATCGAGAAAGGCATGGAAGGCCAGTGTCAGCCATTGTTGCGTGGCCTCTTTGTCCAGGGTGCCTTCAAGCAGCCTGGCTGCCGAGCCGACGATGTAGCCCAAGCGCTTGTTGGCCTCCGCGCCTTGCCCCTTCGCGCAACATTCCACTGCCTGCCCTAGCAGGCTTCGCGAGATTCCGGTTTTGACAAGATGTTCCTGGCCATCGAGCATCCCGACCATGCCGACATCGCTGCCTCCCAACGTCGCCTTGGAGCGCGAAAAGACAACAGCGCTTCCGGACAGGCTCATTGCGCGGCGATGGCCGCCAATGTCGGCCCTGGTTGCTAGAAACGCGATAGGCCGAATGATCGAGAATAGAGGCCCATCCGGCCGGTTTGCGACTGGAGCCGAGGCAGGCGCACGTCTGCTTTTGCTGCACGCGGCGTCCGGCGTTACGCCATCGAGCGCGGTGGCTGCGCTGGCCCGCGCCACGCTGCGGCGGGACGTCAGTCCAGCCAATCGGGCATCAGTGCCGTGATGCCGATCGTCGGCGGTCGCCGGGCTGCGTGGTAACGCCGCGTCATCGGCTGCAGGACGCGGCAAGCTTGCTGCGCCAGAGGTCGGGGTGATACGAGATTCCATACCGTGCTCCAGTGACTAGCGGCGCATTCTGCAATGCGGCCAATCCCGAGCAACGCGGCTTGGCGTAATCGTCATCCGGTAAGCGAATATCGACCGGGCGTCATCATCGACGCCTACCCACATGACCTGGAACGCGAGCGGCATGTAAACGTCGCTCGCGTCAGGGTGCTATCGCGGCTTGGTAACGAACATCGCATAGATGCGCATGCTGCTTGCGCGATCGAAGCTGTGGCTGAAGCGAAACAACCGATCCCTGTCGTGGGAATGGGCGGCGTCACCCGCCGCTACCCCGCAAACGCGCGGCAGCGGCAAAACCGAGTGGCGTGGGGCCGGCAGCGCGGCCGATGTGGCGCCCCTCGGTTTTCAACCGGGTGATCGGACCCTCCCTGGGAGCGGTTACGCCAGCATGCGCACCTTCGGCTCGCGTGCCCACTGGCGGGTTTTTGCTGCGGCAATGAATGCCTTGGTATCGGCGGCGGGAACGACGCCCGCGTCCTTGCCGACGTTGCCGGCCTTCAACAACGACTGCGCGCCTTCGTCGAACGCGATGGCCTTCAGGTGCGCCCAGGCAAAACTCACGAAATCCAGTGCCGCCGATTCGCGTGTCAGCAGCTTGGCCGCTTCCGAGGACAGCAGCACCGCCACCGCGTCGAATACCACCGAGGGCGTCCCCGCCAGCTGCCCGTCGGCGGCCAACTGCTTGCCGTCGTTGAGCTTGGCGCCGCCGAGCTTTGGCGCAACGATCTTGACCGTCGCGCCCGCAGCTTCGGCCGCCTTGCGTACGGCTTTGATCGCCGCTGCGTCCGAGCCATCGTGAATCAGGATGCCCACCGTGCGCCCTTTCAGGGTGTCCTTCATCTTGCCGATGACCTGCAGGGCGGGCGAGAGCGGCATGTCGATCGGCGCCACTGCAGCAGGCGGTGCTGGCGGCAGGGCGGTCATGCCCATGCCATCGGCCACACGCTGCGCCAGCTCCTGGTCGATGTGGCGTAGGTGGCCCACGATCGCCTCGCGCACATGGGCGGTTTCCACCTTCGACAGTTCGAACACCAATGCCGAGGCGATATGCGCCTGTTCCGGTGCGGTCTGGCTGCGGAAGAATAGGCGCGCCTGGCTGTAATGATCGGCAAAGCTCTCTGCACGCACGCGGCCCTTGGCGCCTTCTTCGGCCGGGGTTGCATGGCTGGGGAAGCCACGCAGCGCTTCGCGCGGCGCATCGGCCTGCAGCGAGCTGGGCTCATAGGCGACGCGGCCCTTCGGCACACCCATCTGCATGTGGCCGTCGCGCTGGTTGTTGGCGAACGGGCACTTGGGCGTGTTGATCGGAATCTGATGGAAGTTCGGCCCGCCCAGGCGACTCAGCTGCGTGTCCAGATAAGAAAACAGGCGGCCCTGCAGCAGCGGGTCGTTGCTGAAGTCGATGCCGGGCACGATGTTGGCCGGGCAGTAGGCAACCTGTTCGGTTTCGGCAAAGAAGTTGTCCGGCCAGCGGTCGAGCACCATGCGGCCGACGATTTGCAACGGCACCAGCTCTTCGGGAATGACCTTGGTCGAATCCAGATGATCGAAGGGGAAGGTTTCTGCCTGCGCTTGGGTAAACAACTGCACGCCGAGTTCCCATTCGGGGAAATCGCCATTCTGGATCGCTTCGAACAGGTCGCGGCGGTGGAAATCCTGATCGGCGCCGGCGATCTTGACCGCCTCGTCCCAGATGGTCGATTGCAGCCCCAGCTTGGGGCGCCAATGGAACTTGACGAAGGTGCTTTCGCCCTTGTCATTGAGGAACCGGAAGCTGTGGATGCCGAAACCTTCGATCATGCGGAGCGAGCGCGGGATGGTGCGATCGCTCATCGCCCACATCACCATGTGCATCGATTCGGGTGTCAGCGAAATGAAATCCCAGAACGTGTCATGCGCGCTGGCAGCCTGCGGGAAGCCACGGTCCGGTTCCATCTTCACCGCATGAATCAGGTCCGGGAACTTCATCGCATCCTGGATGAAGAACACCGGGATGTTGTTGCCGACCAGATCCCAGCTGCCTTCCTTGGTGTAGAACTTCACCGCGAACCCGCGCACATCGCGCGGCGTATCCACCGAGCCGGCACCGCCTGCGACAGTGGAAAAACGGGTGAACAACGGGGTTTTTTCGCCAACCTCGGTGAAGATCTTGGCGGTGGTGTACTGGCTCAACGACTTGGTGAGCTCGAAATAGCCGTGTGCGGCACTGCCGCGCGCATGCACGATGCGCTCGGGAATGCGTTCGTGATCGAAGTGGGTGATCTTTTCGCGCAGGATGAAATCTTCCAGCAACGTCGGGCCGCGCGGCGTGGCGCGCAGCGAGTTCTGGTTGTCACCTACCGGAATGCCCTGGTTGGTGGTCAGCTGCGGGTGGGTGCCGCCGGCCTTCTGGTGCAACTCATCGCCAGTACCGCGCGACACATCGACGGTGGCGCTGGCAGGTGCGAGGGCAGGGAGCTGCGCGGATTTGCTGGGGGACTTGGCCATGGGAACTCCACTGTAGGCTGGCTTGGGATGCGGGCTGAGCAATAAAGCCTGGGAGCGGCGCTGTTAATTGCATGTGTCTGCTTGCGAACGAAAACTCACATGCGCACCAACATTGCGCGATGTCGCAATCGCATGTCGCATCGATCACGCCACGTGCGCTGCCGGGCAGATGCGCAACCAAGCGGACGCGACCATGCTGGGTGTCAGAGCAGATCGAGAGGCTGTTTGCGCGTAGGCGGCGCGAAGGCGCGATCGATTTCGGCAAGATCGTCTGCGTGCAATTGCAGCGTGCAGGCAGCGGCATTGGCACGCACATGCGCCGGCGTTCCGGATTCGGGAATGGCGATGACATTGCCGCTGCGGATGGCCCACGCAAGCGCCACCGCAGTGGCCGCAACGCCACGACGCTCGCCGATGGCGTGCAAGACCGGATGCTCCAGCAACGCGCGGCTACCAAGCGGCGAATACGCCATCACGGCTACCTCGTGCGCGGCGCACCACGGCAACAGGTCGAATTCGATGCCGCGGCTGCCAGCGTGGTACAGCACCTGGTTGACCAGGCAATGCGAGCCGCCATCGATTGCCCAGAGCTCCTCCATGTCATCGATGTCGAAGTTCGACACGCCCCAATCGCGGATCTTGCCGGCGTCACGCAGCGCTTCGAATGCGTCCACCACCACGGCCAGGTTGCTGCCACCGCGCCAGTGCAGCAGGTACAGGTCCAGCGTGCGCACGCCCAGCCGTTGCAGGCTGGCTTCGCAGGCATGCGCAATCCCCCGTGCGCTGGCATTGCCGGGCAACACCTTGGACACCACGTAGGGCGGTTGCGCGCGGCCGATGGCCTGGCTGATCAATTGCTCCGAGCGGCCATTGCCATACATCTCGGGGGTGTCGATCAGCTGCATGCCCAATTGCTGCCCGAGTTGCAGCGCTTCGATTTCCTGCTTGGGCGCATGCCGGCCCTGGCCCAGGTTCCAGGAGCCCAGGCCCAACGCGGGCACGCGACGCCCGTTACGCAGGCGCACCTGCGCGCAGGAAGGGGAAGACGATTCGGACATGATGGGTTCCTGCCGCGCTGGAATGAGGGTGATGGCCATTACATCGGTGGCCTTGTCACTGCGACGATGGCTGCCCCGATGTTGTCGCAGTGTCTGCACGCGCATCCCAAAACGCACAACGATGACGCTGCACGAAGTCGGGCGTTGCGCCGATCCCGTGCGGCGACAGCGTCAGCGGCGTGTCGCCGTCAAAACGCGACCACGGCGGGCGCCCGCCGCCGTTGGGGTCGCCAGTGCGTGCGAAGGCACCCCAGTAATCCTGCATCGTATTGGCGAACGCCTGCTGCGCCGGACTGAACTGCGGCGTGCCACTGAGCACCCACGGGCGCTGAAACAGATATACCAGTTCAGAGGCATGGAAAGCGCCCAATGCAGGCGAAAACGGCAGGCGTAACAGACCGTACGGCGCGTGCGGGTCGTCGAACTCGTAGGCATACACCGGCGCATGCGTGCGCAAGGCCCGTCCCAGCCGGCGTGTGGGGCAGGCGAAGCCACCATCGGTCACGATGTCGGCGAACGCCTCCCAGCGCGATTGTGCGGCAACGGCTGCGTATTGCCTCAGGACCGGGACAGGCGAGGCATGCATGCGTTGCACGCGCGCTTCATAGCCGCTGCGCAGGTTGAGCTTGCCGATATAGGACAGCAGTTGCGCAAACAGGCGCCCTTCGTCGCGATTGGTGCCCATCAGTACCGGCACCTGCGCATGCCGGCCGCTGGCGATTGCAGCGGCCGGTGGCAGCGGCAAGGCCTGGCCACCGGACATCGGCGCCCACGCATCGCTGCCGGTCAGGCCGCGGCGTTGTGGTGCTGCATCGGCCAGCGTGTCGGCCGGCAGTGCGCGCAGGCATGCGGCCACATCGCGCGCGTGCGCGCAGCCCAGGCTTTGTGCCATACGCACGCCGCCATTTTCTGCCTCGCGCTGCGGCACGCTGGAATCGCTCGCCAGGCAGCTGCCGCTTTGCAGGATGGCGCGTTGAAACAGCCCCGCCGCGCCGGGCGAAGCGAGCTGATAACAGATGCTCCACGCACCGGCCGATTCGCCGAACACGGTGACGTTGTGCGCATCGCCGCCGAACGCGGCGATATTGCCTTGCACCCAGCGCAAGGCCGCCTGCTGGTCGAGCAATGCATAGGCGCCTTCGCCTTCGCCACGCAGGCCTGGATGCGCGTAGAAACCGAATACGCCCAGCCGATAGTTGGCTGCCACCACAATCACATCCTCGCGCGCAGCCAACGCGCTCAGGTCGTAGTCGACATTGCTGCCCAGTTCCAGCGCGCCGCCATAGATCCACACCATCACCGCGCGTGGATGCGCCGGTGCGGGGCCGGGCGGTGCGTAGACATTGAGCGTGAGGCAATCTTCGGACACGTGCTTCTGCCCGACGCGATAGCGTGGCAGACAAGCCGGGCCGGCCTGGGTGGCATCGCGAACCTGGGTCCATGCGGTCGGCAGTTGCGGTGCACGAAAGCGCAGCGCGCCCACCGGCGGTGCTGCGAACGGCACCCCCAGGAATGCCCGACCCTGTGCACCGGCCACACCGCGCACCGGGCCGGCCGTTGTCTGCACCACCTCGGCACGCGCATCAGGCGCGTGCACCAGCGCCGGCACCTCGCCGGGACGGCGCGGTGCGCAGCCAACCAGCAGGCAGGCTGCCACCAGAAAAGCACCAAGGGAGTTCAGTTCACGCATGCGCCAGGGTCTGCTGTGGGATGAAAGCGTCCGTCATCATCCCGATGGCACGTGTAGGCCAGGAAAACGGCCGGCTAGTGCGCTGGGATGTGTATCGCGCATTGGCATCCACACCTGGCGCAACAAAAAACCCAGCCGTGTTACCGGCTGGGTTTCGTTGACCGTCGCGGGGGCGGCGATCAGGCCTCGGCGTCTTTCTTGTACGCATCCACCGGGATGCAGGCGCACATCACGTTCTTGTCGCCGTAGACGTTGTCCACGCGTGCCACCGGCGGCCAGTACTTCTGCTGCTTGAGGCTGGGCAGCGGGAACGCGGCCAGCTCGCGCGGGTAGGCATGCGTCCACTCGCTGGCCGACACCTGCGTTGCGGTATGCGGCGCGTGCTTGAGCGGGTTGTCTTCGCGGTCCAGGCGGCCGTCTTCGATGGCGCGGATCTCTTCGCGGATCTGGATCATCGCGTCGATGAAGCGGTCCAGTTCGTGCTGCGATTCGCTTTCGGTCGGTTCCACCATCAGCGTGCCGGCGACCGGGAAGCTCAACGTCGGTGCATGGAAGCCGAAGTCGATCAGCCGCTTGGCGATGTCTTCGGCGCCGATGCCGCTGGTCTTCTCCAGCGGGCGCACGTCGAGGATGCACTCGTGCGCCACCAGCCCGTTGCGGCCGGTGTAGAGCGTCTTGTAGTGCGGTGCCAGGCGCTTGGCAATGTAGTTGGCGTTGAGCAATGCCACTTGCGTTGCCTTGCGCAGACCGGCGCTGCCCATCATGGTCACGTACATCCAGCTGATCGGCAGGATCGAGGCAGAGCCATAGCTGGCTGCGCTGACCATGCCCACGTCGCCTTCGCCGCCCAGCGTGCGCGGCAAGAAGGGCGCCAGATGCGACTTCACCGCGCACGGGCCCACGCCCGGGCCGCCACCGCCGTGCGGAATGCAGAAGGTCTTGTGCAGGTTGAGGTGCGACACGTCCGAGCCCCACTTGCCGGGCTTGGCGACGCCGACCAGGGCATTCATGTTGGCGCCGTCGGTGTAGACCTGGCCGCCATGCGCATGCACTGCTTCGCAGATGGCCACCACGTCTTCTTCGAACACGCCGTGGGTGGACGGGTAGGTGATCATCAGCGCCGCCAGGCGGTCGGAATATTTTTCCGCCTTGGCGCGAATGTCATCCACGTCCACATTGCCGTTGGCATCGCACTTGGTCACCACCACGGTCATGCCGCACATCTGCGCCGAAGCCGGGTTGGTGCCATGCGCCGATTCGGGAATCAGGCAGATATCGCGATGCGCTTGCCCGCGCGAACGGTGATAGGCGCGGATCGCCAGCAGGCCGGCGTATTCGCCTTGCGCGCCGGAATTGGGTTGCAGGCTCACCGCATCGTAGCCGGTGCATTCGACCAGCATCGCTTCGAGTTCGCCGATCAACTGCGCGTAGCCGGCGGACTGCTCGGCCGGAGCGAGCGGATGGATGGCGCCGAATTCCGGCCAGGTCACCGGGATCATCTCGGCGGTGGCGTTGAGCTTCATGGTGCAGCTGCCCAGCGGGATCATGGTGCGATCCATCGCCAGGTCCTTGTCGGCCAGCGAGCGCATGTAGCGCAGCAGTTCGTGCTCGCTGTGGTGGGTGTTGAAGACCGGGTGGGTGAGGAACGGAGTGGTGCGCAGCAGGCCTTGCGGCAGCGCATCGGCCGTGGCCGCGTCCAGCGCGTCCACATCGGCCGTGGCACCGAACAGCTGCGCCAGCGCAACCACGTCGGCGCGCGTGGTGGTTTCGTCCAGGCTGATGCCCACCGCCTCGCTGTCGATGGCGCGCAGGTTGATGCCAGCCGCACGCGCACCGGCGTGGATGGCATCGGCATCGATCGCCTTGACGTGCAAGGTGTCGAAGAAGCGCTCGCCAACGGTGACACTGGCGCTGCGCAGTGCGGCCGCCAGGATCGCCGCCAGGCGATGGGTGCGGCGCGCGATGCGGGTCAGGCCGTCGGGGCCGTGGTAGACCGCATACATCGACGCCATCACCGCCAGCAGCACCTGCGCGGTGCAGATGTTGGAGGTGGCCTTTTCGCGGCGGATATGTTGCTCGCGGGTCTGCAGGGTCAAGCGATACGCCGGGTTGCCGGCGGCATCGATCGACACGCCGATCAAACGGCCGGGCATCGAGCGCTTGTAGGCATCGCGGCACGCCATGAACGCTGCATGCGGGCCGCCAAAGCCGAACGGCACGCCGAAGCGCTGCGAGTTGCCGACCACGATGTCCGCGCCCCATTCGCCCGGAGCGGCGATCAGGGTCAGCGCCAGCAGATCGGTGGCCACCGCGACCAGGCCGCCTTGCGCGTGCACGGCGTCGGCCAGTGCAGCGTGATCGCCGATATGACCGAAGCTGTCCGGGTACTGCAGCAGCACGCCGAAGCACTCGGCCTGCAGCGCTTCTTCCGGCGTGCCGACACGCAGCACGATGTCCAGCGGCTCGGCGCGCGTGCGCAGCAGTTCCAGCGTCTGCGGATGCACTGCGTCGTGCACGAAGAACGTGGTGGACTTGGACCTGGCCGAACGCTTGGCCAGGGTCATCGCCTCGGCCGCGGCGGTGGCTTCGTCCAGCAGCGAGGCGTTGGCGATCTGCATGCCGGTGAGGTCGGCGCACAGGGTCTGGAAGTTGATCAGTGCTTCCATGCGGCCTTGCGAAATCTCGGCCTGGTATGGCGTGTAGGCGGTGTACCAGGCGGGGTTTTCCAGGATGTTGCGCAGGATGACCTTCGGCGTGTGGGTGCCGTAATAGCCCTGGCCGATGAAGTTGCGGAACACGGTGTTCTTGTCGGCGATGGCGCGGATCTTGGCCAGCGCTTCTTCTTCGGTGATCGCCTCGGGCAGCGCCAGCGGCGCCGGCGACTTGATGTTGCCCGGCACGATGGCATCGGTCAGCGCATCCAGGCAGGCATGGCCGACCACGTCCAGCATCTGGGCGATTTCCGCGTCGTTGGGGCCGATATGGCGCTCGACGAACGCGCTGTGGTGTTCGAGGTCGCGCAGGGAAGACGGGGTCTGGGACATGGCGGGCATCCGGGGTAGGGGCAGACGAATGGTCGACCCGCACCACGGCCGGTTATGACACGCATGCGCGCACCACGACCTGCCGCAGCAGCGGTCTTCCTCGCGCCCCTCTGTCCTTTTGCCTGAGAGTTTAAAAACGCGGCCTGGCGCGTGGCCTGCCTGCGTTTCGTGCCCCTTCGGCGCCGGCATCGGCCGGTCTCTCCAGAGTTGTACTGCGGATGGTATCGGGCCTGAGCGATTACGGGCTGTTGCGCCTTCGGCAGCGGCAGTGCCGCTTCTCCCACCGTGTTGCGGGCCGATTATAGCGTGGCTGCCGGTTGCCCGGCGCGCCCGCGCGCACCCGTCTGCCTGCCGGCTGCACTTGGGTTTGCTTAACCTTGCCGGCGCAAGCGCCTATCATCGGCGGCCGTGTGCGCATGCCGGTGCCGCAACAAGCGGACGCCGGCGCGCACCCCATGCACTACCGCCGCGGACCCCTGAATGCCCCCCACCACGCCTTCCACCCGTCGCATGGCGCTGCTGCTGGCCGGGCTGGCGATGTTCGGCCCGTTTTCGATCGACACCATCTTCCCGGCGTTCTCGCAGCTTAGCCGCAGCCTTGCGGTGGACCAGGTGGCGATCCAGCAGACCATCAGCGTCTATCTGCTGGCGTATGGCCTGATGAGCATCGCGCACGGGCCATTGTCCGATGCCTGGGGCCGCAAGCGGGTGATCCTGGGCGGGCTGGCCTTGTTTATCGCCGGCTCGATCGGATGTGCACTGTCGCAAGACTTGCCCACGCTGCTGGCATTCCGCGCGCTGCAGGGCCTGTCGGCCGGCGTGGGCATGATCGTCGGGCGGGCGGTGATCCGCGACCTGTTCCATGGCCCGGACGCGCAGCGGCTGATGAGCCAGATATCGATGATCTTCGGGATCGCACCCGCCATCGCGCCGATCATCGGCGGCTGGATCCTGCTCAGTGGCGGCGGCTGGCCGTTGATCTTCTGGTTTCTGGTGGTGTTCGGCCTGGTGCTGCTCATCGCAACCCTGACCTGGCTGCCGGAGACCCATCCGGTGGAGGCGCGTACGCCGCTGCAGTTCAGGTGCCTGTTGCAGGATTACGTGCGTATCGGCTTCAACCCGCGCTTCCAGCGCCTGGCCGCTGCCGGGTCGTTCAACTTCGCCGGCATCTTCCTGTACATCGCCTCGGCGCCGGTGCTGATCATGCAGCACCTGAAGCTGGGCGAAGGCGATTTCGCCTGGCTGTTCATTCCCACCATCGGTGGCATGACGCTGGGCTCGTTCCTGTCCGGGCGCATGGCCGGGCGCATGCAGCCGGTGCGGCAGATCCGCATCGGCTTCATTTGCTGCGGGGCGGCGGCGCTGGTCAATCTGGCCTATACCGTTGCGGTGGCGCAGATTGCGCTGCCATGGGCGGTGCTGCCGATCTTCCTGGCCGGCGTGGGCATGGCGCTGATCTTCCCGATCCTGGCGCTGGCGGTGCTGGACATGTACCCGCAGCAGCGCGGCCTGGCGTCTTCGCTGCAGGCCTTCACCCAGTTGATGACCAATACGGTGGTGGCCGGGGTGCTGTCGCCGCTGCTGAGCGAACATCCGCGGCATCTGGCGATCGGCATGACCGGTTTTTTCTTGCTGGGCTGGCTATTCTGGCGCTGGGAGCGCCGCAGCGGCCGCCGTCTACGGCACCGCCAGGCCACCGAGGCAGTGCCTCTGGAGCCGGCCGACCATCTCTGACCTCACAGGAGCCTGCATGTCCACCGATTCCAAGTTGCGCCGCGATGCCCGCAAGCGCGCCGCCGAGCGCCAGCGCAACCAGGCCGCCGCCAATCCAGCGCCGGTGTCCCCGATCGAACCGCATGCCGAACTCCGCGACCAGCAACGCACCCTGTTGGCCGGCATCGTCCGTCGCGACGGCGAATGGGTGCTGGGCATGGACGGCCGCATCGCCGGCGAAAGCACCAGCGCCGCCCAGGTGCTGGCGCTGATCATGCGCGCGGCCGAGTTGCACGAACGCCAGGGCACCCCGGTGCGGCTGACCTACTCGGACGCCCTCAAGGACGCCGCGCACGCCGAAGCCCGTGCCGACGGCATGGAGTTCGAGCAGTTCAAGACCAGGTTGAGCGAGCGGTTGCAGGGCGGCACCAAGCTCAATTGAGCCGGGTCGCAGAAGCGCGTTCAGCGACAAGGCGTCTTGTCATTGCCGCGATCCGGCAATGACACGGGCAATGCGTGTCAACGAGCTGCAGCAGGCGCAGTCTTCGTTGTAGCCGGAGTGGCAGCCGTTGCCTGCCACCCGCACATCTGCCACTGATTCTGCTGCTTCAGCCAGTCGCTCATCGGCGCGAAGTATTCCAGCATCGGGCCGGCATCGAGTTTGTCGTTGCCGGTGAGTTCCTTGAGCGTGGTCTGCCAGGGTTGGCTGGAACCACGCTGCAGCATCGACCAGAACTTCTGCCCGGCGTCCTTGTTGCCGTAGAAGCTGCATTCGTACAGCGGCCCCTGATGGCCGGCGGCCTGGCACAGGCCTTTGTAGAACTGGAATTGCAGGATATGCGCCAGAAAATAGCGCGTGTACGGCGTGTTGCCCGGCACGTGGTACTTGGCGCCAGGGTCGAAGAATTCTTCGCCGCGCGCGCTGACCGGCGCCACGCCCTGGTACTTGGCTTTGAGTTCCCACCAGGCCTGGTTGTAATGCTCGGGCGTGATGGAGCCGTCGAACACGCCCCAGCGCCAGCGGTCGATCATCAAACCGAACGGCAGGAACGCCACCTTGCTCAGCGCCATGCGCATCTGCGAATTGATCAACGACTCGCGGCCGGTCTGTTGCTCGCCCACCATGCCGATCGATTGCAGGTATTTGGGCGTCATCGCCAGCACGATGGTGTCGCCGATCGCTTCGTGGAAGCCATCGTTGGCGCCATTCTGGAACAGCGGCGGTAACGGGTTGTAGGCCAGGTCGTAATAGATGTGGCCCAGCTCGTGGTAGATGGTGGTGAAGTCTTCTTCGGTCGGTTTGATGCACATCTTGGTGCGCACATCCGCGCCGATGTTCTGGTTCGCCTCGCCGCCCATGTTCATGTCCCAGGCGCTGGCGTGGCACACCACGTCGCGGTCCAGCGGCTTGATGAACTGCGAGCGCTGCCAATAGGTGTCCGGCAGCTTGGGCATGCCCAGCGATGTGTAGAAATCCTGCGCGCGTTCGGTCATCTGCTTGGCGGTGCGCAGCTGCGCTTCGCGTTCGGCGTTGAAGCGTGCGGCCGCGCCACCATCGCCACCGGCGTTGCGTGCCAGCACTGCGGTGAGGTTGCCCTGATACTGCTTTTCCAGCGCGGAGGTGATGTCCAGATCGCCGGCCCCCGGGTAGGGCTGCAGCAGATCCCATAGATTGCTCCAGTCCTGCTGCCACATATTGCCCATCAGATGGGCCGGCAACAGGCCGCCGGCGACCTCGCCCTTGTCTTTGCCGTATTGCGTGTCGAGTTTGCCGCGCGCATAGCACTGCAACTGCGCATACAACGGTTTGACCTGTTCCCATAGGCGGTCGGTTTCGCTGGCCAGTTGCGCCGGCGGCATGTCGTAGCCGCTGCGCCATAGCAGCCCGACGTCGGCGAAACCCAGCCCGCGTGCGCCCTCATTGGCCAGCTCGACGAAGCGTTGGTAGTCCTTGCGCATGGGTTGCGCAGTGCTGTGCCAGCCCTGCCAGGCGTCGAGTTGCTCGTTGTAGTCGCGGCTGCTGGCCAGCACTTGCTCCAACTCGCCGAGCTGGCGGCAGCGGCGCTGCTCGCCTTCGCCCACGCAGTAGCTGCCGGCGCCGTAATCGCCTTCCATCTTGGCGGCGATGCGGGTGAGTTCGGCCAGCTTGGCCGGGTCGCGCGGTGCGGGCAGGGCACTCATCAACTTGAGCAACTGCAGCGCACGCGCACTGTCGGCCGACATCGGTGTGCCGGCGTACTGCTTGGATTGTTCGATCCACCGATCCAGCTGCGCCAGCGAGCGTTCGTTGGCCTTGGCCGCCAGCAACTGCGAATCGCCGTTGATATAGGTCGACGACAGCCACTGCGCAGCGGTGGTTTCCGGATAGGCCGCCTTGTATTCGGCGCTGATGCGCGCAACGAACTGGTCGGCGCTTTCGGCCGGCGCGGTCTTGGTCGCGACAGGTTTGTCCGGTGGTGCCGCATCCCGGCGGCAGGCCGACAAGCTCAAGGTGCCGGCAGCCACGGCCAACGCCAGCAACAGCAAACGAGGATTCACGGGTGGTCCTTGCAGTGAAGTCCGGCGAAGGCTAGAGCGCGCCGGGTTTCAGGGCAAGGGGCAGCGCCCGCCACGCATGCGATGGGGCGGGCAGAGGCAGGCGTTGGCGATCAGCGCAGCGTGGTGCCGGTGCACTTGGCGAACAGGTCGCGCTCGGGCGCATAGACGCTGGTCTTGACCTGCATCAACCCAAGCACAGACGGGAACAGCGCATCCTGATCGGTGTATTGCCCTGCACGGTGGCGCAGGCAGGCTTCATCCAGTCCCCGGTCGCGCGCAAACTCGGGCGAGAACCACATCACCATCGGCACATGGGTCTGCTCCTTGGGCGCGATGGCATACGGGACGCCGTGCAGGTACAGGCCTTTTTCACCGAGCGATTCGCCATGATCGGAGAGATAGATCATCGCCGTGTCGTAGTCCGCCAGGCCGCGCAGCGCATGGATGGCCTGATTGAGGAAATGGTCGGTGTACAGGATCGAATTGTCGTAGGCGTTGACGATGTCCTGGCGGCCGCAGCTGCCCAGGTCCGCGGTCTTGCACACCGGTTTGAAGCGTTCGAATTGCGCCGGGTACCGCTCGAAGTAGCTCGGGCCATGGCTGCCCAGCTGATGCACCACCACCACGCGGTCGCCAGGCTTTGCGCGCACCTGCGCAGCCAGATCGCTCAGCAGGATCTCGTCCATGCAGCGGCCATCGGCGCACAGGCCCGGTGTGGTGGCATCGTCCAGCTTCTGGATCTCCAACCCGTCGCACACGCCCTTGCAGCCGGACTGATTGTCGCGCCACAACGTCGAGATGCCAGCGTGCTCCAGTACATGCAGGAACGACTGATGGCCACGGATCATGTCTTCGTTGTAATCGCGACGGCCGTAAGGGGAGAACATGCAGGGCACCGAGACCTCGGTGCTGGTCCCGCACGAATGCATGTCGGGGAAATTGATCACCCCTGCCTGTGCCAGCTCCGGCGTAGTCTGCCTGGCATAGCCGTTGAGACCCCAGTTCTGCGCGCGTGCGGTTTCGCCCAGCACCACCAGCAACAGGCGCGGGCGGCTACCCGGCGCGCGCGGTGTTGCCGTGGCGTCGTGTTCGATCGGCTGTTTGGGCGCGCGCTTGATCGGCGATTCGGATTTGAGGTTTTGCCGCAACGCCACGATGTAATTGATCGGCGTGGCCAAATAACGCACTTCGCGATGATTGCGCATCAATGCCGAAATATCCTGCGACGAGAGCATGGCGCCAGCAGCGCCGACCACCGCCACCACCAGCAGGAACCCCAATCGCACCAGCACCGTCTTGCCCACGCTGCGTGCGCGCAAACGTGTGCGCCACAGCAATGTGGTCGGAATCAGGAAATAGCACACCAGTGGCAGGATCAGACCCGGCGTGAGCAACTCGCGCGATTCCTTGTGATCGGTATGCAGCACGTTGCGCAGCATGTCCGCATCCAGATAGACGTTGTAGCTGTCCATGTAGTGCGCGGCCAGGGCTGTGGTGAACAGCAGCAGCGTCAGCAGCGGCTTTGCATTCCAGCGCCAGACCAAAATGCCCAGGAGTAGCGCATGCACGGCCACCAGCAACGCCATCAACGAGATCGCAAACCCGATGCTGCCCGGATGCGTGGCCATGGCTGTGCGCCAGAACAACTGATTGCACACCAACGCGAAAAACAGGCTCGACAGCAGCACCAGCGCTTCGGTCGACACCGTCGGCCGCGTACTCCATGTGAGCGCGCGCAGGCCACTACGCTTGCGCGGTTCCGGCAACCAGGTACTCATGCTGCATCCCCCGAGAGCAACATCAATCCAAGCGCGCGACGCGGCCTTTGCAGCATCACGCAGTACAGGGCAAGTGCGCTCACCCAGCACACCGCCAGCGACCACAGGTCGTGCGAGAGAAAATGCGCGCCGCGCAGTTGTTGCGCAACACCGAAAATGAGACCTGCTGCCAAGCCTATGAACAAATCTGCAAACCGCCATGCAGGACGGAGCGCCAGCGCACAAAAATACAGCGCCACCCACGCATAGCCAGCGCTGGCATGGCCGGCGGGAAAGCAACCGGACGCGGCAATACCGTGGCGCGATTCGAATAGCCCGATCATCGCTTGCGTACCGCCATAGCGGCTCAGATCCCACGGGCAATCCATCGCCGTCCACGACTTGAGCAGCGACACCAGCGAAGTCGACAGTGCGACGGAGGCGGCCAGGTAGGTCAGCGGCCAGCGCAGCACCTTCAGGCGTGGCCTGCACCACGCAACAATGGCCAGCACCAGCACGCCGACTCCGGCTGCCGTGCTCAACCATTTACCCACGCGGTGGATCACGCCACTGGTGAACCAGTGGTCCTTGAGTAGCCAGTGCCCGCCTTCCAGCCGATACAACGCATCGGCAACCCATTGGTCGCCACCGGCGCCCATCAGCAGCGCGCTCGCCAACAGGACGCAAGCCAGGGGCAGCCACAGATGGCGCACAAGGAAGTGCGTCTCCATGCCGCTGGCGGTATGCGCCACGGTCGGCGCACGGATGGGAAGCGTTGTCATCGAGATGGCGGCCTGTGTCAATGCCCGACATCTTCGAAACCCGGATGTCGGAAAGCTGTCGGACCGGGGTTGCTCGGCCGTTAATCCGCCACCAAGCGTTCAGTCTGCATCGCCTTCGCTACCGGTTTGTTCGGCGTCGGACGCGGTGGCGATGCAACCGGCATGCCATGCCGTGCCCGGCAGCAATTGCCATTGATTGCGATTGGACTCGCCGATATCGATGCGTTGCGCCGGATCGATACACGCCGGCACCGCCTGCTTGAGCACGAACAGCCAGCGGGTGTGCGGCGCTTGCGCAAGCCACGGGCCGGCCTTGGCCCATTGGTCCTGCCAGCTCGCCTTGAAGCCGAAATCGGTGACCGGGCGATCGGCCTGCAGTAGGTTCTGCTCGCGCCAGGCCAGCATGCCCAGCTCTGCGTCCGGGCCGATGCGCTGGCCCACGCGCTGCATCAAACGTGCGGACGAACTGTAGGGATCCAGCGCCGGCATCAACCCCAGTCCGGACACCGTCCACAGCGTTGCAGTCATGACCACCAGCGCGGCGCCCGCGCGTTTACCGCGCGACCATGCAATCGCGGCCAGGCCGACCACGCCCAGGCCGATCAACCAGAAACCCACCGACTGCAGCGAGGCAAGCTCCATGCCGCGCTTCACTGCAGTGTTTTCGGCCCAGTGCAGATGCAGCGTAATGCCGCCGCCCAGCACCAGCCCGGCGATGGCAAGCAGCAGCACATATCCGGTCAGCAGCATTCGCACGCCGCGCCGGCGCAACAACCCGGCCAGCAAGGGCGCCGCGGCAACGCACAGCGCCGGCAGCATCGGAAAGATATAGACCTCGCGCTTGCCCGGGCTGGCGCTGAAGAACAGCAGCACCAGCATGCTCCAGGCCAGCAGCAGCACATAGCGTGGGTCGCCGCGGCGCAATCGCCTCCACCAGGCCGGCAGCAGCCACGGCAATAACAGGCAGCCGGGCAGCCACAAGGTGGCGATCACCTGCAGGTAGTACCAGAACGGTTTGACGTGATGCCAAGCGTGCGCATAACGCGTGCCGGTCTGCTTGAACAACAGCTCGTGCGCGTAGGCATGCAGCTGCGGGTCGTCGCTGTGCCACAGCGCGATGCCCAGCGGCCCCAGCCACACCGCGGTACCGGCCAAGAAAGCCGGCAGCACCAGTCCCCAGCTGCGTCCTGCCAGCGCGCGCGCCGGCAACACGCTCCAATGCGTACGCCGCAGCGCCATCCACGGCAGCAACAGCAGCAGCGGCAGAAAACCGACGCCCTTGGTCACCGTGCCGACGCCGGCAGCAAACAGGCCCAGCGTCCAGGCGCGCCAGTCCGGCCCGCGCAGCAGGTGCCGCAGCATTCCCCACAACGACAGTGTGGTCAGCGCCACCAGCACCATATCGATCTGCGCACGCTTGGCCATCAGGCCGAACTGCAGCACCGTGAACAAGGCCAGCACCGCATAGGCCGCCACGCGCCGAGTCCACAGCCGGCGCGCGATATCCCAGGTCAGCCACAACGTGGCCAGCGCAGCCAGCAGCGACGGCAGCAGGAAGGCCACCGGCCAGTGCGGTATCAGTTCGTAGGTTGCCGCCTGCAGCCACATGAAGACCGGTGGTTTTTCTGCGTACAACTCGCTGCCACGGTGCGGCAGCAGCCACTGACCGGTCTCGACCATGGTGCGCGCGGCCAGCACGAAGCGCGGCTCGTCCGGCGGATTGGGTTGGCGCATGCCCAGCCCGGCCAGCAGGCTGACAACGATCAACAGCAACGCCACCAGCAGCGCGCGCTGGCGGGATGAGGAGGCAGCGATGGCAGGCGACACGCGCACGCCCTGAGTAAATGCGGGCAGACACTATCTGGCAAGTGGGTCGGAATTTTGTCGGAGCCGAGCCCGCGTGGTCGCGCATCGCAGCGCAGGCATCGTCGTGCGCGGGTGCTGGAGCGCAACCGATTGGAAGGCCGTACCGGCGATACCGGTTGCGTTTGGCCGGCCTCGGTTAGGATGCGCACACTGTGCCTGCCGGGCCGTCCTGGAACCCCGCTCATGCGGCTGCTGGTCATTGAAGACAACCGCAATATGGTTGCCAACCTGTTCGACTATTTCGAAGCGCGCGGGCATACCCTGGACGCTGCGCCCGATGGCGTCACCGGCCTGCATCTTGCGACCACCCAGCATTACGACGCACTGATCCTGGACTGGATGATGCCGCGCATGGATGGACCGGAAGTGCTGCGCCGGCTGCGTGAGCAGCACCAGTCCGAGCTGCCGGTGATCATGCTCACCGCACGCGACGAACTGCCGGACAAGATCGCCGGTTTCCGCGCCGGCGCCGACGACTACCTGACCAAACCCTTCGCGTTGCCCGAGCTGGAGGTGCGCATCGAAGCCTTGCTGGCGCGTGCGCACGGCCGTCGCCGCGGCAAACTGCTGCAAGTGGCCGACCTGCGCCTGGATCTGGCCACGCTGGAAGCGACGCGCGCCGGCCAGGTGCTGCACCTGTATCCGGCCTGCCGCAAGTTGCTGGAAGTGCTCATGCAGGCCAGCCCGGCCGCGGTGACGCGGCAACGCCTGGAGCAATCGTTGTGGGGCGACGACCCGCCCGACGGCGACATGCTGCGCTCGCATATCTACGAGTTGCGCCGCAGTGTGGACGGCCCGTTCGCGCAAAAACTGATCCATACCTTGCCGCGGCTCGGCTACCGGCTGGCGCAGCTGGATGCGGCCGATGCGCCTGGCGCTGGCGACTGTAGCGATGTCTAAACAGCGCCCGTTGGGTCGCCGCGTGCTGGTATGGTTGTTCGGCTACACGCTGTTGATGACGCTGGCGGTGTTCGGCACCGCGCAGTACCTGCACGAACGCGCCGAACACGGCGTGTGGCGCTCGCTGCTGAATTCCGAACTGGACAGCATCCTCGAGCGCAGCCTGCAGGATCCGGATTACCGTTGGCAGGACTCGGACACCTTGCGGCTGTACCGGGTCGACGACGTCGCGCGCACGCCGCCGGTCTTGCGCACCCTGCATCCCGGCTTGCACGACGGTCTGGAGATCGCTGGCCGCCAGAGTGCCGTGATGGTGCGCGACACCGCGCATGCCGGCCGCCTGGCCCTGGTGCTGGACATTACCGATTTCGAAGCGCTGGAAAAATTTCTGACCCGCTGGATGCTGGCCGCTGGCATCGCGCTGATCGGCATCACCTTGCTGATGGGCGCCTATGCGATGGCCCGGCTGGTGCGCCCGCTGGTGGAACTTGCGCGCGACATCGGCGCGTTGCGTCCAGAGCGGCGCGCGCAGCAGATTGCGGTCGGGCCACAGGGCAGCGCCGAGCTGTACGTGATTGCCGATGCGCTCAACGATTATCTCGAGCGCAATAGCCAGTTCGTCGACCGTGAGCGGGCTTTCATCGACAGCGCCAGCCACGAATTACGCACGCCCATCGCGGTGATCGGCAATGCGGTGGAGCTGGCGCTGGACCAGCCCGGCACGCCGCCGGCGGTGCGCCACCAGCTGCAGCGCATCGCGCAGACCAGCGCCTCGGTCGAGCAGTTGATCACCTTGCTGCTGGTGCTGGCCAAAGATCCTGGCCGGCTGGTGCGCAGCAGCGATGCGTTGCGGCTGGATCAGTTGCTGCCGGACATCGTGGCCGACCACACGCACCTGTGCGCCGACAAGGATCTGCAACTGGTCGTGGCCCCGCTGCCGCCGTGCAGCGTGGTCGCCCCGGTCGCCATCGTGCAGACGGCCATCGGCAACCTGCTGCGCAACGCCATCGAAAACAGCGACCGCGGCATCATTCGCATTTCGCTGTCGGCGCCCGGCGTGGTCTGCATTGCCGACCCTGGCCATGGCATGACGCCCGAAGAGATCAGCGCCATCTACACGCGCCTGGCGCGCGGCAACGTCCGCCAGGGGAGCGGCATCGGGCTGGAACTGATCGGACGCTTGTGCGAACACCTGGGCTGGCATCTGCAGCTGGATTCCAATGCCGGGCAGGGCACGGTGGCTACGCTGGATCTCTCCGGCGCCACGGCAACGGGATCCTGAGGGCGATCACTTAACCGACTGCACTCACGCCAGGCGGTGCGTCCGCTATTCGATACTGCAGGTGCCACGCGTCCGCCGCGGGTCCTGCGAAGGCGCCACAGCGGCCCGATGCCTGTTCGCTGCAGACGCTGCTCGCTGCGGGTGGGCCGCCGCCTGAACGCGCCGCGCAAGCTCAGGCAGGCAACAGGCCGCGTGCGTCCAGCCAGCTGCGCGCGTTCTCCGCGTCCTGCTCGAACCAGGCGCGCGTGGAGCCCAGCCGATACGTATAGCCCCAGCTGTCCATGTCCGCCATCAGGCGCGCGCTGCCTACACCAGGCAATTGCTCGGCCAGCAGGATCTGCAGGTAACAGGTGGCGTCTTCTTCCTCCACCGAATCGGTGGCGTCGGTATGCACCGCAGCGCGTTTTTCCGCAGGCAGCACGATCAGATGCCCGGCTTCATGCAGCAGCGAATGCACCGGCGTGTCGTCGCGCACATACACATCGCAGCCGATGATGCCGGCTTCCGGTTCGCCCCAGAAACTGCCGGGAATCGCTGCACCGGCCCCCACGCGATGCAGGCGCAGGCCATAGCGCGCGAGCAGGGCGGCGGGTGCGTCCAGGCCGATATCGGCCACGCACAGGACATCGGCAGCGCTGGGTGTTGCGGAAGTGGCGGTCGTCACACGCAATGGCTCGCGGTCGGGTCACATGCGACAACGGCACCCTGCGAACGCGGTGCCGTCGTTTGCGCTTACTTGTCGCCGTCTTCCGGCAGGGCGACCGAAATATCCAGCACGTCGTGTTCGCCATCCTTGACCAGATCCACACGGACCGCATCGGCATCGATGTTGACGTACTTCTTGATCACTTCCAGCAACTCGCGCTGCATCAGCGGCAGGTAATCCGGCCCGCCGCGGTGGTTGCGCTCCTGCGCAATGATGATCTGCAGGCGGTTCTTGGCCGTCTCGGCGGTGTTCTTCTTGCTCTTGAGAAAATCGAGCAGGCCCATGCTTACCCTCCGAACAGCTTGCTGAAGAAGCCTTTCTTCTCCACGGATGTGAATCGCATCGGGCGCTCCTCGCCCATGATGCGGGCGACTGCGTCGTCGTACGCCTGGCCAGCCGGGGATTCGGCATCCAGGATCACCGGCTCGCCCTTGTTGGAGGCGTTGAGCACGTCGCCGGATTCGGGAATCACGCCGATCGCCTTCAGGCCCAGGACTTCTTCCACGTCGGTGATGCTGAGCATCTCGCCGCCTTCCACGCGGCCCGGGCTGTAGCGGGTCAGCAGCAGGAACGCCGGCACGGCCTTGCCTTCTTCGGCCTTGCGGGTCTTGGAATCGAGCAGGCCGATGATGCGGTCCGAGTCGCGCACCGAAGACACTTCCGGATTGACCACCACCACCGCGCGGTCGGCGAAGTACATCGCCAGGAACGCGCCTTTTTCGATACCGGCCGGCGAATCGCAGACGATGTAGTCGAAGCCGTCGGCGGCCAGGTCCTTGAGCACCTTTTCCACGCCTTCCTGAGTCAGCGCATCCTTGTCGCGGGTCTGCGAGGCGGCCAGCACGTACAGGTTCTCGAACCGCTTGTCCTTGATCAGCGACTGCTTGAGCGTGGCTTCGCCGTGCACGACATTGACGAAGTCGTACACCACACGCCGCTCGCAGCCCATGATCAGGTCCAGGTTGCGCAAGCCGACGTCGAAGTCGATGACCGCCACCTTCTTGCCGCGCTTGGCCAGCCCGCAAGCCAGGCTTGCGCTGGTGGTGGTCTTGCCGACGCCGCCCTTGCCGGAGGTGACTACGATGATTTCAGCCAAAGGATTTCTCCGAATATTTCTGTGGTTGGGCCGCGTCAATCAAGCGCAGCGATCTTGATCTGATCCTGCTCCAGCCAGACCTGGACGGCCTTGCCACGCAGGTCCATGGGAACATCGTCCAGCACCTTGTAGTGGCCAGCGATGGCAACCAGTTCGGCGTGGAAGTCGCGGCAGAAGATGCGCGCGTCGGGGTTGCCCTGCGCGCCGGCCAGAGCGCGGCCACGCAGGGTACCGTAGATATGGATGCTGCCGTCGGCGATGACCTCGGCCCCGGCACCGACCGTACTGAGTACGGTCAGGTCGCAGTTCTCCGCGTACAGCTGCTGACCGGAACGCACCGCGGTGCGCTGCATCCGGCCCGGAGCCGGTCGCGCGGCCGGCGGTGCCGGTTCGGCACGTACGGGCGGCGGCGGTGGCGGCGGGCTGACCGCGGTCGGCTCGTACTGCGCGCGAAATTTGGCCAGCAGCGGCACGCCCAACTGCTTGGACAGCAGGTCGATCTCGCTGGTGCCGTAGGCCAGCGCCACCGGCAGCACGCCGGCATCGCGCAAGCCGTCCAGCAGGGCCTTGGCCGTGGACAGGTCCGGCACCTGCGACAGCCCGCCGAAATCCAGGATCACCGCCGCACGGCCGAACAACTTGGGCGCGCGGGTCACGCGTTCGCGCATTTCCTGCACCAGCCGCGGCACATCCAGGGTGCGCACGCGCAGGTTGGCAATCCCCACTTGGCCGATCTTCAGCTCGCCGGCCTGTTCAAAATCCACATTCACACTTGCCACAACTCAGCTCCCCGTCGATGGGCTAGCGGTGGTGGCGGCATGACGCGGCCGTCCCACCCACGGCAAGTGGTCGGGCAACTTGCCGCCATAGGTCTCTTTGACCCACCGATAGCTGCACATGTCCTTCATCAGCATGCTGGCGCGCACTTCCACATCGGGCATGGTGTTCTGGCCAACCTCGCGGAAGCCGAAACTGCCATGGAACAGCAAGGCCGCATCGGCGCCATGGTCCAGGAACACCTCGCACGCCAGCTGCGGGTAGCGCAGCTCGGTATAGCTCTGCACATCGGCATAGAACGCCCGCCCGACGCCGCCGCCGCGGCGGCGGCTGGCGACCACGATGCGGTCGATATAGAAGAATTCCGGGTAACGGTCCCGGAACCAGGCGAAATTGCTGCTGTCGTGCGCACTGCCGCTTCCGAAACCGACCAGAAACCCGGCCAGGTTACCGTCGCGCTCGGCGACGCGGAAATACTCGGCCTGCTCATAGAAACGTTGCAGCTTGGTTGAATCCAGCGGCAGGATCGCCAGTCCGGCATTGTTGTTCAGGGCCAGGACGGAATCGAGCTCGTGCTCGCGCACGTCGCGGATGACGATCGACATTGGGACTCCGTGAGGTAACGCGTCGACCCGAAATCGGATCTGCGTTGGATTATTACATGCGTGGCCTGAAGCGGCGACCCAGCGCATGCGATCGGCCGGCGCGCGGCAGGTGCCGGCGTGCAACGGCGCGCCAGCACAGGCGCTGTGCGGGCCCGACATCCGCGACCCGTGCGCGCGCAGCATGCATGACTTCCGGCAAGAGGGCAGCGCGCTCGCTTACGCCTAAGATGCGGACATGTTGGGATACCTCAGTCATACGCGCGTCCTGCGCTTCGCCGGCCTGTTCACCTGGGCGATGATCGTCATGCCCTTGGTGTACACCTACTGGCCGCCGGCCGAAGAGGGCGACCACCGCAGCGTGGCCGAGGCGGTGATGATGTCGGCATTCTTCATCGGCTTCGGCGCCAGCTACTTCTGGTTGACCCGCGGCTTGAACAGCGGCGGTCACGCGCACTGGTACGACCGGTTGATCCTGTTGCTGCTCACCATCTGCGCGCTGGCGGTGAGCTATCTGAGCGGAACCGGACTCGGCAGCATCCTGATGATGGTGGCGGCAGGGGTGATCCCGTGGCTGCTGCCGCTGCGCGTGGGCGTGCTGTGGCTGGTGCTGAGCCAGCTGGCGGTGCTGCCGGTGTTCTACTACCTGCGCCCGGACTTCACCCTGTTCGCGGCGCTGATGCAGTCGCTGTTGTATGGCGGATTTTCGATGTTCATCTTCGTCACCAGCCTGGTGGCCCGCCAGCAGACCGATGCGCGCGAAGAGCAGCGCCGGCTCAACGCCGAACTGCGCGCCACCCGCGCACTGCTGGCCGAGAGCGCGCGCATCAACGAGCGCACCCGCATCTCGCGCGAGCTGCACGACCTGCTCGGCCACCACCTCACCGCGCTCAGTCTCAACCTGGAAGTGGCCGGCCACATCACCGAGGGCCAGGCCCAGGAGCATGTGCGCCAGGCGCACACGCTGGCCAAACTGTTGCTCACCGATGTGCGCGAGGCGGTCAGCCATCTGCGCGACAGCGGCGCGATCGACCTGGAAGCGGCGCTGCGCCCGCTGGTGACCCAGGTGCCGTCGCTGGATATCCACCTGGATATCGCCCAGCCGCTGACCCTGGACGACCCCGAGCGCGCCCACGTGCTGCTGCGCTGTACCCAGGAAATCATCACCAATGCGGTGCGCCATGCCGGCGCGCGCAACCTGTGGATCCAGGTGCGCCGCGATGCCGATACGGTGCTGATCGACGCCCGCGACGACGGCCACGGCGCCGATGCGGTCGCGCCCGGCAACGGGCTGCGCGGCATGCGCGAGCGGCTGAACCAGTATGGTGGGCAGCTCGAAATTCAAACCCGGCGGGGTGAGGGCTTTGGCCTGCGCATCGCCGTTCCAGGCGCGCCGGCACTGATGCCTGCGGCCGTGACCCAAGGAGTGTTGTGATGATCCGTGTGTGCCTGGTCGACGATCAAACCCTGGTGCGCCAGGGGATCCGCTCGCTGTTGGCGCTGGACGACGGCATCGAGGTGGTGGCCGAGGCCTCCGACGGCAAGCAGGCGGTGGAGCAGATTCCGCAGATCCAGCCGGACGTGGTGCTGATGGACATGCGCATGCCGGTGATGTCCGGACTGGAAGCGCTGCAGATGCTCTCGCGCAACGGCGCCCTGCCGCCGACGATCATCCTGACCACCTTCGACGACGACCAACTGGTGCTGGCCGGGCTCAAGGCCGGCGCCAAGGGCTATCTGCTCAAGGACGTTTCGCTGGAACAGCTGGTCGGCGCCATCCGCACCGTCGCCGACGGCGGCTCGCTGGTGCAGCCGGCGGTGACCCAGCGCCTGCTGTCGGGCTTGGAGCACATGCGCAACGAGTTCGTCAGCCTGGACCGTCCCGATCCGCTCACCGACCGCGAGACCGAGATCCTGCGGCTGATGGCGAGCGGGTTCTCCAACAAGGAAATCGCCAACTCGCTGGGCGTGGCCGAAGGCACCATCAAGAATCACGTTTCCAACATCCTCTCCAAGCTCGGCGTACGCGACCGCACCCGCGCGGTGCTGAAAGCGTTCGAGCTGCAGCTGGTGTGAGCTCGGCGCCGCGCCCGCCTGCAGCAGGCGCCGGACTCGCATTCAGGCCGCTGCAGCGTCGGTCGGACCGCGAGACGGGCGGCCCATGCCGCCTGGCAGCGGCAACATCACACGCACGCAGCGCGTGATGTGCATGATAGCGGCGCGCAATCGCCCAAGCCCTTGTGCAGGTTGGGATTGCGCATCCCCCAGGCGCCGCGTTACGCGGTGAATGACACCGCAAGACCGCGCTACCCGTCGCACAACTGAACATCTTTCTCGAAGCCTGCTAGGATGGTGGCTTCGCTTCACTCAACCCGGCCGTGGGATCGGCCCCGGAGACCTCCTGAATGACCCGTATTATCGAGTTCCTGATCGCCTTGGGGATCGTGGCTGGCTTGTTTGTCGTGGTGGGCTTGGTGTTGCCCTCGGAGCGGCAGATGTCCGAGAGTGTTGAGACCAACCGCAGGATGACGATTGTTTACGACACCGTGAACAGCTTCCGTCGTTTCAAGGATTGGAACCCGCTTGTGCTGCGTGACCCGAAGATCCAGCTGAAGCTGGCCGGCCCGGAAGAAGGCAAGGGTGCACGCGTCGAATACAGCTCCACCGAGGGCTATATCGGCAACGGCAGCTGGGAGATCACCAACAGCGTCAAGAACGAGCGTGTTGAGATCGCAATCGAAGATCCCACCAAGGGCTACGACAAGGTCACCAATTTCACCCTGGTGCCGACCGGCAAGAACAACAAGAACGTCAAGATCACCCAGGATTACAGCGTCAAGTACGGCTGGAACCTGTTTGGTCGTTATGCCGGCCTGTACGTCAGCCGCCATGTGGGCGACGACCTGAAGCTGGGTCTGTCGCGTCTGGCGACCGCACTGGCCACCGTGCCGAACTTCGACTACCGCGCCGAGCTTGACGGCAAGCCGGTGTTGAGCGACCTCAAGATCGTCGATGTGCCGGCCGAGGACCTGTTGGTCGTCACCGCGGGCAACATCGATCGTGACAACGAGACGATCAAGAAGTCGATCAAGGACAACCAGGAGTGGATCAAGCGCGTGATGGATTCCAACGGCCTTGAGGCGGTTGGCCCGGTGCGCATCGTGACCACCGACTTCGCTTCCGACAAGTACGCCTTCGACGTGGTGCAGCCGGTGCGCAAGCGCGCTGGTGGTGCTCCGAAGACCGATGCCAAGGCCGACGCCAAGAAGGACGACGCGGCTGCTGCGGCACCCGCCGATGCAACCCCGGTGGCTGCAACGGGCGAAGAGCTGAAGCTCAACATTCCGTCCGAGGCACCGGTGAAGTACCAGCGGGTTCCGGCGCACCGTTCGGCATTTGCGACCTACGCAGGCCATATGGCCGGCCTGGATGCAGTGCGTAACTCGCTGCGTGCCTGGGCCGCCACCAGCGGCATGGACGTGACCGATCGTCCGTACGAATCCTGGAAGGGTGGCGTGGACAAGTCGTTCACCCAGGACGGCACGTACGACGTCTACTGGGCCATCAAGTAATCGTCTCACCACGATGAGCTGATCCAGACGAAAACGCGCCGCAGTCTTGCGGCGCGTTTTTTTTTGCGCTGCGGCGCTGTCACGGAAGTTGCCTGCATGTCTTTGCTCGATCGTCGTAAGAAACACCCCTCGCTGCTGGCCTTCTGCGGCGGCCTGCTGGCGGCCATTGCCGTCGGTCTATCGGCCTATGCCTCGCACGGCGTTGCCGATGCGGTGATGCAGTCGCGGCTGCAGGTGGCGTCGTTGTATGCGTTCGGCCATGGCGCGGTCCTCACCGTGCTGGGCGCCACCGAAACGCGCGCACTGGGCCGGGCGGGCTTGTACCTGCTGTTGCTCGGCACCTTGCTGTTTGCCGGCAGCCTGGTCGGGGGGCGTTGCTGCAGTGGCCGACCACCCTGGCGCCGGTCGGCGGAGTTGGCCTGATGCTGGGCTGGGTGGTGCTGGCCATTGGTGCGTTGAGGCGCTGAGCATGCCGCGCCATGCCCGCGGATTCGATGTGGAGGCTGCGTTCGCGCACGTGTCCCGGCGCGATCGCGCACTGGGTGCGTGGATGAAGCGCATCGGCCCGATCGCCCCGCAACCGGGGTGGCACAAACCCTTCGACCCGGTGGACGCGCTGGCACGCGCCATCCTGTTTCAGCAACTCAGCGGCAAGGCGGCTTCGACCATCGTGGCGCGGGTGGAAGTGGCGATCGGCGCGCAGCGGCTGCATGCGGACACCCTCGGTCGTATCGACGATGCGGCGCTGCGTGCCTGCGGCGTTTCGGGTAACAAGGCGCTGGCCCTGCGCGATCTGGCACGCCGCGAAAGCGAAGGCGAGATTCCCTCGCTGCGCAGGCTTGCCTTCATGGACGAGGAAGCCATCGTGCAGGCACTGGTGCCGGTGCGCGGCATCGGCCGCTGGACGGTGGAAATGATGCTGATGTTCCGCCTGGGCCGCCCGGATCTGCTGCCCATCGACGACCTGGGCGTGCGCAAAGGGGCGCAGCGCGTGGACAGGCAGGAGCAGATGCCCACCCCCGGGGAACTGGCCGCACGCGGCGAACGCTGGGGCCCGTACCGCACCTATGCCGCGTTCTATCTGTGGAAGATTGCCGACTTCAGCGTGGCAACCAAGGTGCCGACACCGCGTTCGCAGGAGTAGGGCGCTCGCATGCGGGGCAGACGCGACGGGCGGTTGGGTCCAGCCGGGTTGCGTGGCGCATGACGTTCGGCCGGCTCATCGCGCCGACCAACACCAATGCCACGGTTCGTAGACGATGCCATGCGGGTTGTTGCGTGGATAACTCAGGCGGTAGCCGAACGCGTGCGCGTGGCTGCACAACCAGGCGAATGCGGGCGTGGCTTCGAAGGACTCTTCGGCCGGCGGCTCGCCCGGTGTGCCCAGATCCAGTGCGTCGCCGCTGTGGTGTTCGCTGAAACCCGGCGCTGCGTTGACCGTCAGGATCTGTTCCAGGGTAAGCCCGCGCGCGAACTTGCGCTCGAAGATGCCCAGTTGGTAGTCGTGGCTGCGGTAGCCGGAAATCGCATCGAGCACGATGTCTGCGCGCAGCGCAGCCGCGCGCATCTGTCGCCATGCGCGTGCAGCGCTGGCACTGAGCCACAGCGGGCGGCCGAAGCGATCGCGTCCGGCAAACTGCAGTGCGGCCGGTTCGGCCATCAACTGCAGGCCGGTCCGTTGCACGTAGTCGTCGGCGGCGAGCCCGAGCTGGCTCAGTCGGCGCTGCAATCCGTCGATTGGCAGCGTGGCGTCGTGTACCTGGCCGATGCGGCCGGTTGCGGTCTGCAGACGGTCCAATGCTTCGTCCAGGCCAGGCTCGCGTGCCAGCCGCGGGATCAGCGGCATCAGACCCTGCGGAAGATGTGCAGCCAGATAGCGCCCATCGCATTTGCGTCGCAATAGCCAGTCGGCCTGTGCCAGCACACGTGCATCCGCATTGCCGCGCGCGCGCAGCAGATCGGCCGGCCACAGCTCGATCGCGCTGGTATTGAGGAGTACACGTTGAAGATGACGCATCTACGCAGCTTAGCCGTTGCCAGGTGAGCGCTGCCAGTCCAGCCAGGCGCTGTGACCCCGCGCCGATCCGGACCGGGGAACCGCTACACCGGTGCGCAGTCGCGTCTGGATGATCGGCGGCGCATGATCAATTTTCGGATTTTTCTTTTTCGCCCTGCGGCTTCGGTAGCCGGCCAGCCTTGCGTAACGCATCGCGCAGCACGTATTCGATCTGCGCATTGAGGCTGCGCAATTCGTCGTCGGCCCAGCGCTGCACGGCGGCCAACACATCGGCGTTGATACGCAGCGGGTAGGCTTTTTTTTCGCTCATTTGCCGTCTCTGCGGCCACCGTGACGGCGCAGGTGCAGCACCATCGACACGATCAACGCGTTGACGCCGACGAGCATGCCGATCACCACTGCATAGATGCCGGCGCGGTTGTCGCCAGCCCAGTACAGGCATGCGGCGCCGACCAGAATCACCAGGCTGATCAACGCCCAGCGCAGGCCCAGCCCGCGTGCGCGGTCGTCATCGTCGGCGCCGATGGACGCGGCGATGGCCAGCGCGGACAAGCCGGAAAGCGCAACCACCAGGGGCACCATGACATTCATCGGATCGATCTCAAAGTGGCTGACGCAACGTAAGCGAGCGGTCGCCAGGGGGGGCGTGGAGGGCGCGCCCACAGGCGCAGTGTACGAGTGGCCGATTCCGAACAGTGGCTGCGCCCTTCCGGCGGTGAGAGCAGGCCTCCTGTTGGCTGCCCTCAGTACAACGAGCCGGCGTTGACTACCGGTTGGGTGCCGCGATCCGAGCACAACACGGTAAGCAGGTTGCTGACCATATGCGCCTTGCGCTCTTCGTCCAGCTGCACCACGCCATTCTTCTGCAACTCCGACAGCGCCATTTCGACCATTCCCACTGCGCCGGCAACGATGCGCGAGCGTGCGGCGATGACGGCATTGGCCTGCTGGCGCTGCAGCATCGCCTGGGCGATTTCCGGCACATAGGCGAGGTGGCTGATGCGCGCCTCGATCACATCCACGCCGGCCTGGGTCAGGCGCTCGTCCAGATGCCGCTTGAGCTGCTCGCTGATTTCGGCCGGATGGCTGCGCAGCGAGATCTGGCCGTCGTCGTGCTGGTCGTACGGATAGCTGGTCGCCATCGCGCGCAGCGCCGCTTCGGACTGGATATGCACGAAGCTTTCGTAGTCGTCGACGTTGTAGACCGCTTCGGAGGCATCCAGCACCTGCCATACGATCACCGCAGCGATTTCGATCGGGCTGCCATCCAGCTCGTTGACCTTGAGTCGTCCGCTTTCGAAATTGCGCACGCGCTGGCTGACGCGACGCTTGGCATAGAACGGCACATTCCAGCGCAGGCCAGCGTCCTTGACGGTACCGACGTACTTGCCGAACAGGCTCAGCACCGCTGCCTGGTTGGGCTCCAACGTATACAGGCCGGCCAACATGAAAATGCACGCCGCCGCGATCAGCACCGCGGCGATGAACGCCCCTGGCGTGACGCTGGTGCTGGCCATCATCGTCAGCACGTACCAGGCGGCAGCGAGGAGGCCGGCGCCTGCGACGAGGACGACGGGAATGCCGGGCAACGAACCGATCGGCTTCTCTTTCATGAGCGCGAGTCCTTGTGGAATGGTGAAAAGATATCAATGTGATATCAGTTAAACAATAGCCGTTCGTCGGCGTGGCAGTGGGCAACCGTTAGAATGGCGGCCCCTCTCGCTCTGGACCGCGCTCATGACCACTCTCGGCACGCCGTTATCGCCTTCCGCCACCCGCGTGTTGTTGTTGGGCTCGGGCGAACTGGGCAAGGAAGTGGCGATCGAGCTGCAGCGTTTCGGTGTGGAGGTGATCGCGGCCGACCGCTATGCCAATGCACCGGCGATGCAGGTGGCGCACCGCTCGCATGTGCTGGACATGCTCGACCCCGCCGCGCTGCGTGCGCTGATCGCCAGCGAGCGGCCGCATCTGATCGTGCCGGAGATCGAAGCGATCCATACCGAAACCCTGGTGGCGCTGGAACGCGAGCAAGGCCAGAAGGTCATCCCGACGGCGCGTGCCGCGCGCCTGACCATGGACCGCGAAGGCATTCGCCGCCTGGCAGCCGAAACGCTGGGCCTGCCTACTTCGCCGTATCGCTTTGTCGATACCGTCGAGGAGTATCGCGATGCAATTGCCGCGGTGGGCTTGCCGTGCGTGGTCAAGCCGGTGATGTCGTCCTCGGGCAAGGGCCAGAGCACCCTGCGCAGCGACGCCGATATCGATGCGGCATGGGAGTACGCGCAGACCGGCGGACGTGCCGGTGCCGGTCGCTGCATCGTCGAAGGCTTCATCGATTTCGATTACGAAATTACCTTGCTCACCGTGCGGCATGCCGGCGGCACTTCGTTCTGCGATCCCATCGGGCATTGGCAGCAGGACGGCGACTACCGCGAAAGCTGGCAGCCGCAGCCGATGTCGGCCGCTGCGTTGCGCCGCTCCCAGCAGATCGCCAAGGCCATCACCGACGAGCTCGGCGGCTGGGGCCTGTTCGGCGTGGAGTTGTTCGTCAAGGGCGACGAGGTGTGGTTCAGCGAAGTCTCGCCGCGCCCGCACGACACCGGCCTGGTCACACTGGTCTCGCAGGAACTGAGCGAATTCGCGCTGCATGCCCGCGCCATTCTCGGCCTGCCGGTGGGCGCGCAGGACGGCGGCGTGATCCGTCAGGCCGGCCCCTCGGCATCGTGCGCGTTGCTGGCGCACGGCAATGGCGTGCCGGCGTTCGACAACGTGGCCGAGGCACTGCGCGACCCGGACACCGCACTGCGCTTGTTCGGCAAGCCCCGCGTGTACGGCCATCGCCGCGTCGGCGTCACCCTGGCGCGTGCGGACAGCGTCGATGCTGCGCGTGAGAAGGCGCGCGTAGCCGCTGCCGCGTTGACGATCCAGCTGCAGGCCTGAGCGCGTCAAGCCCGAAGCAGTGCAGCGCAACGCTGCATTGCTTCAACGCGCCAAGCGCGGCAGGCTTTGGTGCGCATTCTCACTGATGAGCCATGCCGCCAGCCGATCGGCCACGCGAGGCAATGCAACGCGATCGATTCACTACAAGCCGGGCTGCGCATCTCGGCACAGCCAGCCGCTCACTTCTGCGTCTCGCTAGTCACCAAGCGCCGAGAACGCAGGCGTTATCAGGAATTCGCCATTCCGAATCCCTAATCCCGACTCCCCAATCTCAGCTACTCAGCCAGGTCGATCCACACCGCATGATGGTCGCTGCCATCGGCGATCGCCGCTTCCGGCGCGTTGCTGGCTGGCCAGAAAATGCCGCTGCCGATCAGGGTGAACTGGCGCGACGGCAGCACGTAGTCCAGGCGCATGGTGCCGGCCTGCGGGCCGAAGTCACCGGTGACCTGATGCGGGTCGCCGCTGTGGGCGATGCCCAGCGCGGCGTATTCGGCGGTTTTTTCCGGGCCGCCATCGCTGTGCGGTGTGGGGTACTGCAGCACGCGCGGGTGATGGATCAACGCGCGGATCGCCTCATGGCGGCCGGCACCATCGACCGGGTCGTTGTTCAGATCGCCCAGGATGACGAAGCGCGCATCGGCAGCCAGGCCGCCGCAACCGCCCTTGTCGTCGCACAGCCAGCGTTGGCTGTCGGGTGCGTTGTCCAGGTACGCGCGCCACAGCTGCAGTTCGTCGTGGTTGCGCGCGGCGTTGCGTTTCTCGGCACCGTCGAACACCGGCGGGGTGGGGTGCGACACCAGCGCATGCACGACACCCACCGGCGTGCGCACCGGCACATCCCAATGCGATTTGGACGACAGCCGCAGTTGCGCCCAGATGGCATCGCTGTAGTAGGACGTCTTGCTGGCCGGATCGATCGGCCGCAGTGCGCCAGGTAGCGCGCTCCACTTCAGCAGCTGGAAGCTCCGCACTGCCTGCGCATCGATCGGATAACGCGACAACACCAGCATGCCGTACTGGCCGGGATGCAGCCCATAGCCCCACGCGTCGTTGCCACGCGCGCGTCCTTCGCCGCCGGCGCTGCCGTTGTTGTCCAGATCCAGGCCGCTCGGCACGCCGGTATTGACCGGTGCCAGATAGCGGTACGGATACCGCAACGCCTCGCCGCCGCCCGGCTGGGCCACCTGCAGATAACGTTGCTGGAACAGGTCGGCAGCGCGATGTTCCGGGTTGAAGTCGAATTCGTTGAGCAGCACCAGATCCGGGCGCACGCGCTGCAGTACCGCAGCGATCTTGCGCGCATGCGCGCTATCGCCCTGCAGCTCGCGAATCAGGCCGCCGGCCTCGTCCGAATACAGCGAGGTGTTGTAGGTGGCGATGCGCAGCTGTGCCGCGGCCGGCCGGGCGGCGAGGGTGTCGGTCTGCATCTTGGGCGAGGGCGCGGGGTGGGCGCAGGCCGCGCACAAGGCGGTCAGCGCGAGCAGCAGGAGAGGTTTGATCATTGCAAGATTCTCGCATGCGGGATGCGACACGCCGATGTCGCAATCCGGCGGGTCAGTCGACCGATGCGTGGGCGGGCAAGCCGCGCCAGTGGCGACCATCGTAGGCTTCCAGTGCGCTGAAGCGGCGCTTGTAGTTCATCTTCGCGTGGCCATCGATCCAGTACCCCAGATACAGATGCGCGCGTCGCTCGCGTTGCGCCCACTGGATCTGCTGCAGGATCGCAAACGTGCCCAGGCTGCGCGCTGCCGCCTCCGGCGCGTAGAACGTGTACACCGCCGACAGCGCATGCTCGGTGACATCGGTCACTGCGACAGCCAGCAGCCGGCCAGGCAAATGCGCAATCGCCGGTTCACGGATCTCCAGAAAGCGCCCGTGGGACCAGCCGCCGATCAGGAACTGGTCGAATTCGGTGGCGCCATGTTCGTCCATGCCGCCGCCGGGATGCCGGTGCTTGAGGTATTGGCGATAGAGCGCGAGTTGTTCGTCGGTGCGCTCGGCGGCCACCACGCGCACCACCAGATCCCGGTTACGCGCCAGGCAACGGCGTTGGCTGCGGTCCGGGTGAAACGCATCCACCGCGATGCGTACCGGCACACAGGCACGGCACCGTTCGCAGTGCGGCCGGTAGACCAGATCGCCGGAGCGACGAAAGCCCCATGCCAGCGCTTGCGGATAGATCGCCCCCAGGCGCGGATCGTGCGGATCCAGCACCAGATCGCGCGCCTGCCGGTCGGACCAATAGCCACAGGCATGCTCGCCGGTCTGGAACAGGCGCAGGTCGTCGTGGGTGTCGGCATGGATGGCCATGGCCGAAGGATAGCGCCTGCGCGTCGCATCAGCGGCGACTGTCCGCCGGATGAATACGTCCGCCCTGGACGTCAACGCGCGCATCGATGGGTCGTTGATGGGGGTGTTGGTGGCAGCGCACGGACGATCCGCACGCACCACCCACGCGATGCGGCCCATGCAGGTGCCGCGTGTGGTTCCTATCTTCCAGGAGTGTCTCATGACGTCACGCAAACCCTTTCTCGCCCTGGCCGTGCTGGCCGCGCTGTCCACCGGCACCGCGTTCGCCGCCACCGTGCCGGCTCCCGGCGATGCGCCGCGGCCTGCCAAACTCGACAAGAACGGCGATGGCGTGATCGACCGCAGCGAAGCGGCTGCCGATCCGACGCTGGCCGCGCAGTTCGATACGCTGGACACCAACAAGGACGGCAAGCTGTCGCGCGACGAGCGCCCGCATCATCGTGGCCCGGGTCGCGATGGGCGCGGCGGACGTGGCGAGTGGATGGCCAAGCTCGATACCAACAAGGATGGCCGTATCAGCCGCGAAGAAGCCAAGGCCGACCCCAAGTTCGCTGCACGCTTCGACCAGATGGATCTCAATAAGGACGGCTTCGTCGACCGTGCCGACCGAGAGTTGCGCATGCAGCAGCATCGCGATGCGTGGTTCGCCAAGGCCGACACCGACAAGGACGGCAAGCTGAGCAAGGCCGAGTTCGATGCTGCGTCCAAGTGGCGTGGCGGGCACGGGCCGGGTGGGATGGGCAGGCACGGCGACGATGGCAAGCCGGCACCGGCAACCGCACCTGCGACCAACCGCTGAGGCATCGCCGACTGCGGCGCTCGTTGCGCATTGGCGAGTGCCGCTCGGGTGAGCGGTGAGTTCACCCAGCTGTTTGCAGTACGTAACAAGGCGCCGATCGACCGCGCCCTTCCGCCTGGCGGGAGGGCGCTTGCGTTTTGGGGCAGACGCTGAGCGCGGCGACAACGCTCAGTCGTGCTTCCAGGACGTGGGAACCGGATTGGAGACGGTGTTCTTCTCCAGCGTGTAGGTGCCGTTCTGCTGCGCGATCGCTTCGCCGGTGTCGACGATGGCGTTCTGGATAAAGACATTCTGCTGGTCGCCGCGCACGAAGGTCAGCTGGTGGAACGCGGTCTTGTTGCCCCAGTCTTCCGAGGGCAGGGAGATGAACCGGATGGTGTAGCTCTGGTCGTCGAATGTTCCCTGCAGCACATAGACGCCGTAATGGTTTTCGCCCTGGGAAATGATTTTGTACATGCCGTTGCTGAAATAATAGATTTCCGCATCGGGGAACGGCTTCTTGTCGTAGAGCTTGCGGTAGTGGAGCACCTGCTTGAAGGTCGGTGCTCCGAAGCTCACCGATAGCGTCTTGCCATCGGCGGACTTGGTGAGTCCGTCCGCATGCGCGCTCATGCTGACCATCATCAGCAGACTGGTGAACAGACTTGCCTTCACGTCATGACTCCGGGGTCTGGTTGGATCCTGGCCGCTTATAGCAGCGCAGGCGTTGCCCGATGACTGCGACAGTCGGATACGAACCCATCGCTTCGGATCGTGCGACGTTGCTCGCTAGGCGCCTGCCTTCGCATGCCATGCGACGCAGGCCGGCACGGATGTGACCGCGCCGACGAGCAGGACTGTCGTACCAGCGGGTGGCCGCGCCGGGTCGCTGCGGTCAGCGGGTCGGCTGGATCCGCACGCGCAATTCGTCGTCTTCTGCTGCCGGTCGTGCGGCATCTGGCGCCGGCGCCTGTTGCGATGCCGGCTGGGCCGCTGGTGCCAGTTGCGTCGGCGCGTTGCGATGGCGCATCACCACCACCATCGCCACGGCGCCGATCACCAGCAGCAACACCAGGCGGATACGCCAGGCCCAGCTGCGCGCACTGGAGCTGGAGCCGTTTTCGCCTTCGCGGAAGGTGTATTCCACGTTCGGCAGGTCGCGGCGGGTGGTATCCAGCAGACGGGCGTCGCGCAGCAGCTCGCGTGCGCGCGGCTGGTCGTTGGCATGCACGATCCAGACGGTGGGCTGCGCCTGGGCATTGCTCTGCTCCAGGTAGCTGAACTGGCCGCCGCGCTTGCTTTGATAAGAGCGACCGTTGCTGATGCGGATCTCGATTCCCGCATCGCGCAAGAGATTGGCCACGCCTTCGGCGGTTTCGATACGTTGACTGCTGAAGATCTTGCGCATGGTGGAAAACGCCGTTGGGTCCGGAACAGATGGCACCCTTGAGGCGCCAGTTCAAGATGAAACATCAAGGTGCGGGTGATGCGGTCAGGGGATCGCATGCGCATGACCGTGGCAGGCAAGCATGCCAGCTTGCGGTGTCTGCAGTGCGCGCGAAGCGGTGTTCGGCTGCCTTCACCCAGCCAGGGTGCGCACTGGCCATCAAGCAGGGTGCAGTGCCGTTGCGATGTGAGGTCTACTCCTTGGCCGGCACGGCAATCGCGCTGCCGTCGGGCACCACCCGGATCAGGCCTTCCTGCGTGGTGCTGGCCACCAGCATGCCGTCGCGGGTGAAAAACTGCCCGCGAGCCAGACCGCGCGCGCCCTGCGCGGTGGGGCTGTCGAGCGAGTACAGCAGCCAGTCGTCGGTACGGAATGGACGATGGAACCACAGGGCATGATCGAGCGAGGCCATCTGCACGTTCGGCGTGTAATAGCTGATGCCGTGCGGAAATGTCGAGGTGCCCAGCAACTGAAAATCCGACGCGTACGCGAGCAGCGCTTGATGCAGGCCTACATCGTCGCCGATGGGATCGTTCAAGCGCAGCCACATCTGCTGGAACGGCGGGCGCTTGGGCGGCTTGAGTTCGTCGCGCGGAAAAACATGGCGAAACTCGAACGGGCCACCGCGCGACAGCCAACGCTGCACCTTGGCCGGCAGCTTGGCCAACACTTCCGGTGCCAGCGGGGCGGCCGGTTCGATGTCTTCCGGTGGTGGCACCACCGGCATCGCCGACTGATGCTCGGCGCCTTCTTCGCGCTCCTGAAACGAGGCCGCGCAAAAAAAGATCACCTTGCCGTGCTGGATCGCCGTGACCCGGCGTACCGAGAAACTGCCGCCATCGCGGGTGCGATCGACGTCGTAGACGATGGGGTGGTCGATATTGCCGGCACGCAGGAAATACGCATGCAGCGAATGCGCCTGGCGGCCGTTTTCCACCGTCGCCTGCGCTGCCGCCAACGCCTGGCCCAGCACCTGCCCACCGAACACGTATTTGGTGCCGATGTCGCGGCTCTGGCCACGGAACAGGTTGTCTTCCAGGCGCTCCAGCGACAGCAGGCTGATCAGTTCGGAGACGACGGGTTCGGCGGTGGCGGACAAGAGGCTGGCCTGGGCATGCGACGGACAGCGAGTATACCGGCCCGCCCAAGGGGCGCCGCGACGGCAGGGCTCAGGCTTTCTGCAGGCGCGCCACCAGGCCATGCAGCGCGGTCTGCGCGTCCGGCGCGTACCAGCCATCGATGAAGCGCTCCAGCTGGATCAACTCCGGCGCCAATGCCGCGCGCAGGTCGGCACGCGCAATCGCGCGCGTGGTCAACATCGGTTGGCGGGGAAGCTGCTGCAGCTCCTGCAGCCACGCCACCGCACGCGCGGTGACCAGCTCGCCATCGACCAGTTCGTCCACCAGCCCGACCGCGACCGCCTGTTCGGCCGGCAGCAGTTGCCCGGAGATCAGCAGGCGTTCGGCGCGGTGCGCACCCACCACGCGGCGCAACAGGCGTTGGATACCCTCCGGCGCAGCAAGGCCAACCTGCACTTCGTTGAGGCCAATCGTATAGGGTCTTGCGGTATCGGCACTGCGCGCCATCACCCGGTAGTCGCAGCACAGCGCCAGCACGCAGCCGCCGGCCGGCGCATGCCCGCCGATGGCCGCTACCACCGGCACGCGGCTGTTGGCCAGCGCCTGCGCCGCATCGAAGAACGCGGTCCAACTGGCCAGCAGCGCAGCGCGGTCGGTGCCATGGGCCAGCAGATGCGGCACATCCATGCCGCCGGAAAAAATCCGCTCGCTGCCCGACAGCACGATGCCGTCGACCTCCTCGCCCGCCTGCTGCACCGCAACGCTCAACGCCTGGCACAACGCGCTGTCCAGCGCGTTGACCGGCGGACGCGCCAGACGGATTTCGCGAAGACGGCCATGGTCTAAGATCTGGATGCTCATTCGGGGCTCCTGGAGGTCAGGTCATGATAGACGGCAGTCGAAGCAGGCGGGTTAGGTGTGCCGGCGCGTTGCTCGCGGCGTTTGGGCTGGCGGCAAGTGCGGGCGTGTCGGCGCAATGCCTGCCCGAATTCAAGAATGGCTGGATCCGCATCCCGCCGCCCGGTGGCATGGGCATGGCCGCCGGGTTCGGGCAATTTCATAACGGCTGTGCGCAGCCGCTGACCATCACTGCTGCCAACAGCAGCGTATTTGCCGATGTCTCCTTGCACGAAACCACACAGGTCAATGGCGTCAGCCGCATGCGTGCGGTGCCCGAACTGGCATTGCCGGCCGGCAAATCTGTGCCGCTGGCGCCGGGCGGCCTGCACCTGATGCTGATGGACGCCAGTGCGCCGTTGCAGGAAGGCGCGCAGGTGCCGGTGAGCTTTACCCTGCAGGACGGTCGCCAAATCAAGGCCACCTTGGAAGCACGCAAGCGCGCGCCCGGCTCTTGAGTGTTTGATGGCTGTTGCGCACTTGCGCCAGCATTGCAATGAAAGCGGCGGCTCCACATGGAGCCGCCGCCGATCTTTCGCGTTGCTGCAACATCAGCCACTGAGCCGATGGGAATTCAGCTACTGGCCGCGCGCACCGCATCCGGTAGCGCAGCGCTCTTGCCGGTCTGCGTATCGATCCACACCACCACCACGTTGCCATCGGAGTACAGCTTGCTGTCGTCCTTCTGGTCGAAGATGCGGTGGCCGATGGTCACGCTGCTGGTGCCCAGGCGTTCGACGAACAACTCGACGGTGATGTCGTTGGGCCAGATCAACGGCTGCTTGTAGTTGACATTGGTGGCGGCAACCACCGGCGCGATGCGGTCGGTCATCGCCACGCCTTGCACGCCCAGCATCCAGCGCACGCGCGCTTCTTCCAGATAGGAAATGTACTTGGCGTTGTTGACATGGCCCATGCTGTCCATATCGCGCCAGCGCACGCTGATCGGGATGCGTGCTAGAACCTTGTGTTCGCTCATCAGCTTGCCTTCTTCTTCGCAGTCTTCTTGGTGGCGGATTTGGCGGCCTTGGCCACCTTCTCCGGTTTGACCTTGCGCGGCGGACGCGCATCGGGCTTGTTGGCCATTGCCGCCGGACGCGTCTCGCGCGCCTTCACCGACGGCAGCATCTTGGCCAGGAACTGCCCGGTGTAGGACGGCTTGTGCGCGGCCACTTCCTCCGGCGTACCAGAGACCAGGATGGTGCCGCCACGATGCCCACCTTCCGGGCCCAGATCCACGATCCAGTCGGCGGTCTTGATCACGTCAAGATTGTGTTCGATCACCACCACCGTGTTGCCTTCGTCGCGCAGCTTGTGCAGCACGCCGAGCAACGCTTCGATATCGTGGAAGTGCAGCCCGGTGGTCGGCTCGTCCAGGATGTACAGGGTGCGCCCGGTATCGCGCCGCGACAGCTCCTTGGACAGCTTGACGCGCTGCGCTTCGCCGCCGGAGAGCGTGGTCGCGCTCTGGCCCAGCTTGATGTAGCTCAATCCCACATCGACCAGCGTTTCCAGCTTGCGCGCGATCGACGGCACCGGCTCGAACAGGCGCAGCGCATCTTCCACGGTCATCTGCAGCACGTCGCTGATGTTGAAACCCTTGTAGCGGATCTCCAGCGTTTCGCGGTTGTAGCGCTTGCCGTGGCAGACGTCGCAGGGCACGTACACGTCGGGCAGGAAGTGCATCTCCACCTTGATCATGCCGTCGCCCTGGCAGGCCTCGCAGCGGCCGCCACGCACGTTGAAGCTGAAGCGGCCCGGCGAATAGCCGCGTGCACGCGCCTCGGGCACCTGCGCGAACAGCTCGCGCAAGGGCGTGAACATGCCGGTGTAGGTCGCCGGATTGGAGCGCGGCGTGCGCCCGATCGGCGACTGGTCGATATCCACCACCTTGTCGAACAGGTCCAGGTTCTCGACCTCGCGATGCGGCGCCACCGTGTGCGAGGCGCCGTTGATCTCGTTGGCCGCCAGGGTGAACAACGTATCGTTGATCAACGTCGACTTGCCCGAGCCGGACACACCGGTGATGCAGGTCAGCAGACCGGCGGGAATATCCAGGTCGACATTCTTCAGGTTGTTGCCGGTCGCCCCGCGCAGATGCAGCATCATCTTCGGGTTGGGCTTGTGGCGCTGCCTTGGAATCTCGATGCGGCGCTTGCCGGACAGGTATTGGCCGGTCAACGAGCGTGGCGATTTCAGGATGTCGTCCAGCGTGCCCTGCGCGCAGATTTCGCCGCCATGCACGCCCGCACCGGGGCCGATGTCCAGCACATGGTCGGCCAGGCGGATCGCATCTTCGTCATGCTCGACCACGATCACGGTGTTGCCCAGATCGCGCAACCGCGTCAGCGTGCCGAGCAGGCGTTCGTTATCGCGTTGGTGCAGGCCGATCGAGGGCTCGTCCAGCACGTACATCACCCCGACCAGGCCGGCGCCGATCTGGCTGGCCAGGCGAATGCGCTGCGCCTCGCCGCCGGACAAGGTGTCGGCCTTGCGCTCCAGGGTGAGGTAATCCAGACCCACATCGACCAGGAAGCCCAGTCGCTCGCCGATTTCCTTGACGATCTTGGCCGCGATCTCGCCGCGCCAACCCGGCAGCGACAGGCCACGGAAAAAGCTCAACGCCTCGTTGACCGGCAGCACCACCAATTCCGGTAGTGGGCGATCGGCCACGAACACGTTGCGCGCAGCGCGATTCAAGCGCGTGCCGTTGCAGGCGGGGCAGGGCTGCTGGCTGACGTACTTGGTCAGTTCTTCGCGCACCGCCGGCGATTCGGTCTCGCGGTAGCGACGTTCCAGGTTCGGCAGGATGCCTTCGAAGCGGTGCTTGCGCGTGGTGCGCCCGCCCGCATCGGTGAAGTAGGTGAAGCTGATCACCTCATCGCCACTGCCGAACAGCACCGCCTGGCGCACCTTGGCCGGCAGCGTATTCCACACCGCATCCACGTCGAACTTGTAGTGCTTGGCCAGCGAAGCAATCAGCTGGAAATAATAGGCATTGCGTCGGTCCCAGCCGCGCACCGCGCCGGCCGACAGCGATAGTTCGGGATGCACGACCACGCGATCGGGGTCGAAGAATTCGGCCACGCCCAGGCCATCGCAGCTCGGGCAGGCACCCACCGGTGCGTTGAACGAAAACAGGCGCGGTTCCAGCTCCGGCAGCGAGTAGTCGCACACCGGGCAGCTGTACTTGGACGAGAACAGGTGCGGCGCTGCGGCCGGGTCGTCCAGCGATTGCACCGCCACCATGCCTTCGCCGAGCTTGAGCGCGGTTTCGAAACTCTCCGCAAGACGCTGCTTGATGTCTTCGCGTGGACGGAAGCGGTCGATCACCGCTTCGATGGTGTGTTTCTGGCGCAGTGCCAATGCCGGCACCGCATCGATTTCATACAGCTCGCCGTCCACGCGCACGCGCACGAAGCCCTGCGCGCGCAGTTGCTCGAACACCTGTGCATGCTCGCCCTTGCGCTCGCGGATCACCGGGGCCAGCAGCATGTAGCGCTGCTCCTGGTCCTGGGTGAGCATGTGGTCGACCATCTGGCTGACGGTCTGCGCTTCCAGCGGGAAGCCATGGTCCGGGCAGCGCGGCTGGCCTACGCGTGCATAGAGCAGGCGCAGGTAGTCGTAGATCTCGGTGATCGTGCCGACGGTGGAGCGCGGGTTGTGCGAGGTGGATTTCTGTTCGATGGAAATCGCCGGCGACAAGCCTTCGATGTGGTCCAGGTCCGGCTTTTCCATCACGCTGAGGAACTGGCGCGCATACGCCGACAGCGACTCGACGTAGCGGCGCTGGCCTTCTGCATAGATGGTGTCGAACGCCAACGACGACTTGCCCGAGCCGGACAGGCCGGTGATCACGATCAGTTTGTCGCGGGGCAGGTCGAGGTCGATGTTCTTAAGGTTGTGCGTCCGCGCGCCGCGGATGCGGATGAAATCCATCGCCATGGGGGATCCGATGTCGGGCCGGCGAACCGGCAGTGGTGCGAGCGTGCTCAGCAGGAATGAGTGGCAGTCGATCAGCCTACCCGCCGACCTAGGTGAGGGCAATTGCCCCAAATGCCAGTCTGCCGGGGCCGTTGTGGCGGCCGGATGATGCGTTCTACCAGCCCATCGCGGGCCATTCGCGGCCAGACGGCTTGCGACTTGACCCGAAACCGGCTAGGCCAGTACAATTCCGCTCCTGTCTGCCCCATGGGCAAGTCAGGCGACCATAATAACTACAGAGGAACACCTGGTCATGTACGCAGTTCTGGTAACCGGCGGTAAGCAATACCGCGTCGCGCAGGGCGAAACGCTCCGCGTGGAAAAGCTCGAAGTCGAAGCTGGCAACGAGATCAAGTTCGACACCATCCTGATGCTGGGCGATAGCGATGGCATCAAGCTGGGCGATGCGCTGAAAGGCGCCTCGGTCACCGCCAAGGTCGTGGCCCACGGCCGCGCCGACAAGGTGCGCATCATCAAGTTCCGTCGCCGCAAGCACCACATGAAGCGTCAGGGACACCGTCAGCACTACACCGAAATCGAGATCACCGGCATTGCCGGTGGCGACAAGAAGTAAGGAGAACCAGTCATGGCACATAAAAAGGGCGTAGGTTCCTCGCGCAACGGTCGCGATTCCAACCCGAAGTACCTCGGCGTGAAGATCTTCGGTGGCCAGGCCATCGACGCCGGCAACATCATCGTGCGGCAGCGCGGCACCCAGTTCCATCCGGGTGCTGGCGTCGGCCTCGGCCGTGACCACACCCTGTTCGCCCTGGTGGACGGCAAGGTGGAGTTCTCCACCAAGGGGCCGAAGAAGCGTCGCACCGTCAGCGTGGTTGCCGAGGCGTAATCGCCCGCTCCATGCAGGCCAGTTCGCATGTGCCGCAAGGCGCTGCGAACGAGACGGAAAGCCCCGCTTCGGCGGGGTTTTTCGTTTGAGGGCCGGGAGTCGGGATTCGGGATTGGGGATTCGCAAGAGCGGATCCCTTGGCGTCCTGGCGTTCTCATCCTTCCCTGCTGACGGGCTCGCCAAGGTTGCGTTGCCGCGTTGTCACCAATCCCAAATCACGAACCCCGAATCCCATGAAATTAGTCGACGAAGCAGAAATCCTGGTCACCGCCGGTAATGGCGGCAACGGCTGTGTCGGCTTTCGCCGCGAGAAGTTCATTCCGCTGGGCGGGCCCGATGGCGGCGATGGCGGTGCGGGCGGTAGCGTCTGGATCGTGGCCGACGAGAACGTCAACACACTGGTCGATTTCCGCCATGAGCGCACCTTCAAGGCGCAGCGCGGCGAGAACGGCATGGGTCGTCAGGCCTACGGCAAGGGCGGCGAAGACCGCATCATCGTGGTGCCGGTCGGTACCGTGGTGATCAATGTGCAGACCGATGAAGTGATCGGCGACCTGACCCAGCACGGCGACCGCTTGCTGGTGGCCAAGGGCGGCAAGGGCGGCCTGGGCAACATGCATTTCAAGAGCTCGGTCAACCGCGCGCCGCGCCAGGCCACCACCGGTGAGGAGGGCGAAGAGCGTCTGCTCAAGCTGGAACTGAAGCTGCTGGCCGATGTCGGCCTGCTGGGTTTCCCCAATGCCGGCAAGAGCACCCTGATCCGCGCAGTGTCCGCGGCAACCCCGAAGGTGGCCGACTACCCGTTCACGACCCTGTACCCGAATCTGGGCGTGGTCAGTGTCGAGGCGTACCGCAGTTTCGTCATCGCCGACGTGCCGGGCCTGATCGAAGGCGCGGCCGACGGCGCCGGTCTGGGCACGCAGTTCCTGCGCCATTTGCAACGCACCCGCCTGCTGCTGCATCTGGTGGATATTTCGCCTGCTCTGGGCGTATATGGCGAGGGCGGCGTGGACGGCGTATCGCCGGCCGATCAGGTGCGCACCATCGAGCGCGAGCTGGAACGCCACGATCCCGAGTTGCTGAAGAAGCCGCGCTGGCTGGTGCTCAACAAGGCCGACCTGATGTTCGAAGACGAGGCGCGTGCCGCTGCAGAAACCATCGTGGCCGAGTTGGGCTGGACGGCGCCGTGGTACCTGGTTTCCGCTCTCGGGCGCGATGGCACCTTCCCGATCATGAAAGACGTGATGGCGTTCTTCGATCGTCAGCGCGAAGACGAACTCGAAGCGCGCAATGCGGGCTGAGTGCAGGCGCAGACACACAAAAAACCCGGCCTTGGCCGGGTTTTTCTGTACTGCCGGAAGCCAGGCTTCCGGCAATGCGCCAACTGGTCGCTTACGCGGCCTTGATGGCCTTGATGCGCGCGGTCAGGCGGCTCTTGTGGCGTGCAGCCTTGTTCTTGTGGATCAGGCCGCGGGCGCTGAAACGGTCGAGGATGGGCTGAGCAACGGCAAAAGCAGCTTCGGCGCCTGCAGCATCGTTGGCGTCAAGGGCCTTGATCACCTTCTTGACGGCGGTGCGCAGCATCGAGCGCTGACCGGTGTTGCGCTCGTTGCGCACAATGGTCTGCTTGGCGCGCTTCTTGGCGGACTTGATATTGGCCACGGTGGTGGGTTCCTGAAAAATCGGTATGGTGGAAAAAGCAAGCGCGAAAGTATGATGGACCCGGATATGTACGTCAAGTCAGTTGTCAAGAGGGATGCAGCGTGAGCAAGCCCGGCATGTTGAGAGGCCTGCTCTCATTCAGCAGTATGACCATGATCTCGCGGGTGCTGGGCCTGATCCGCGACCAGGCGATTTCCACCACCTTCGGCGCCAATGCGGTGACCGACGCGTTCTGGGTGGCCTTCCGCATTCCCAATTTCCTGCGCCGGCTGTTCGCCGAGGGCTCGTTCGCCACCGCCTTCGTGCCAGTGTTCACCGAGGTCAAGGAGACCCGCCCGCATGCCGATCTGCGCGAGCTGATGGCGCGCGTGTCCGGCACCTTGGGCGGGATGTTGCTGCTGATCACCGCACTGGGGTTGATCTTCACCCCGCAACTGGCCTCGGTATTTTCCGATGGCGCGGCCACCGATCCGGAAAAATACGGGTTGTTGGTCGATCTGTTGCGGCTGACCTTTCCATTCCTGCTGTTCGTCTCGTTGACGGCGCTGGCCGGTGGCGCGCTCAACAGCTTCCAGCGCTTTGCCATCCCGGCGCTGACGCCGGTGATCCTCAATCTGTGCATGATTGCCGGCGCGCTGTGGTTGGCGCCGCGGTTGGACGTCCCGATCCTGGCGCTGGGCTGGGCGGTGCTGGTGGCCGGTGCGCTGCAGTTGCTGTTCCAGCTGCCGGCGCTGAAGGGCATCGGCCTGCTGACGCTGCCGCGTTGGGGCTGGAATCACCCGGATGTGCGCAAAGTGCTGACCTTGATGATCCCGACCTTGTTCGGCTCGTCGATTGCTCAGATCAACCTGATGCTGGATACGGTGATCGCCGCGCGCCTGGCCGATGGGTCGCAATCGTGGCTGTCGCTGGCCGATCGCTTTCTGGAGCTGCCGCTGGGTGTGTTCGGCGTGGCGCTGGGCACGGTGATCCTGCCGGCGCTGGCCCGCCATCATGTCAAAACCGATCGCACAGCTTTCTCCGGCGCGCTGGACTGGGGCTTCCGCACCACCCTGCTGATCGCGATGCCGGCCATGCTGGGCTTGCTGCTGCTGGCCGAACCGCTGGTGGCGACGTTGTTCCAGTACCGCCAGTTCACTGCGTTCGATACCCGCATGACCGCAATGTCGGTCTACGGCCTGAGCTTCGGTTTGCCGGCCTACGCCATGCTGAAGGTGCTGTTGCCGGCCTTCTACGCGCGCCAGGACACCCGCACACCCGTGCGTGCAGGCGTGGCGGCGCTGATCGCCAACATGGTGTTCAACTTCGCGCTGCTGGCGGTCGTGTACCAGATCATGGTGCCGCCGGAACTCAAGGCGCAGGGTGTGATGCAGGCGCTGGGCAAGCAGCCGGGCCTGCATCTGGCATTGGGTATCGCCAGTGCACTGTCGAGTTATCTCAATCTGGGATTGCTGTGGTACTGGCTGGGCAAGTCCGGTGTGTACCAGCGCCGGCCGGGCTGGGGCGGCTATGCGCTGCGTCTGCTGCTGGCATGTGCGGCGATGGTGGCAGTGCTGTTGAGCTTGCTGTGGTGGCTGCCGTCGTTTACGCAGATGGACAAATGGAACCGCATCGGCTGGCTGGCGGTACTGGTGGGCAGTGGCGGGGCGACATATCTGGTCGCGCAGTTGGCGCTGGGGCTGCGGCCGCGGCATCTGCGCGAAGGCTGAGGCGACGACCGAATCAGCGCGCTGCAGGTCGCCTGCACTGTCCAGGGAACGCCCATCCCTGCGCAACCGCAGGCGGTGACGCGCTGCCCGCCCCAGGTACGCCCATGCGGCTTGACAGGCACGGCTATACTTGCAGGTTATGTATCAACGAGGGCCGGCCGGCGGGCCGGCATCTGTTTGGATCGAGGAATGAGCAGGCTGTTTAGAGACGTCGAGGGCGGGACGCTGTTCCCGCGCGGAAGCGTGGTCTGCATCGGCGCCTTCGATGGCCTGCATCTGGGGCATCGAACGCTGGTGCAACACGCAGTGGCGCGTGCTCGCGCACTCGGTGTGCCGGCAGTGGCGGTGAGCTTCGAGCCGCTGCCGCGCGAGTTCTTCGCACCCGCCGCGCTGCCGCCGCGTCTGACCCTGGCACGCGCCAAGATCGAAGGCTTGTACGGCTTCGGTGCCGACAGCGTGGGCATGATCCGTTTCGACGGTCGCTTGTCCAAGATGTGTGCGGAAGATTTCGTGCGGCTGGCGCTGGTTGGCCGGCTTTGCGCGCGCGAAGTCTGGATTGGCCCGGAATTCCGTTTCGGCCATCGACGCGCCGGCGACATCGGCCTGCTGCGTACGCTTGGCGAGCAGCACGGCTTTGTGGCGGGCGAGATTGCGCCGGTGCATTTGCATGGGGAGCGGATTTCGGCAACGCGAATTCGCGAACTGCTCGGCGCCGGCGAATTCGCCCACGCCGGCGACTTGCTCGGTCGCCCGTACGCCATCGGTGGCCGGGTCGTGCGCGGCAAGCAGCTTGGTCGTACCTTGGGCTATCCCACCGCCAACCTGCGCTTTCCGCGCACGCCGGCGTTGTCGGGGATCTATGCGACCTGGGTACATGGCGTGGCCGAGCGGCCGTGGCCGTCGGTCTCCAGCTTCGGCACGCGTCCCACGGTAGCGGGCGTGGAGCCGCTGCTGGAAGCGCACTTGTTCGATTTCCAGTGCGATCTGTATGGCCGGCACATTGCCGTCGAATTCGTCGCCAAGCTGCGCGACGAAGAAAAGTTCGATGGCCTGGAGGCGCTGACCGTGCAGATGCACCGCGATGCCGAGCAGGCACGTGAGGTACTGGCGGCGCATATGCGTTCTGAGCAACAACCCTCGACGACGGCGAGTCCCTCGCAAGAGCCCGCACATCCATGTGCGGACTTCTCAAGCAATCCAGCGCAACGGTAGGTTCCTGTGACCCAAGATTACAAAGCCACTCTTCATCTGCCTGCGACGGAATTTCCGATGCGTGGCGACCTGCCCAAGCGCGAGCCGGCGATGCTGGAGCGCTGGGAGCGCGAGGGCTTCTACGCGCAACTGCGCGCCAATGCCGCGGGGCGGCCGCTGTTCGTGCTGCATGACGGCCCGCCGTATGCGAACGGCCAGATCCACCTCGGCCATGCGGTCAACAAGATCCTCAAGGACATCATCGTCAAGTCGAAATATCTGGCCGGCTTCGATGCACCGTATATCCCGGGCTGGGATTGCCATGGCCTGCCGATCGAGATCGCGATCGAAAAAAAATACGGCAAGGTCGGCGTCAAGCTCGATGCGGCCGAATTTCGGCAGAAGTGCCGCGAATACGCCACCGAGCAGATCGATCTGCAGCGGCGCGATTTCAAGCGCCTGGGCGTGATCGGCGATTGGGACAACCCGTACAAGACGCTGGATTTCCGCTTCGAAGCCAACGAAATCCGCGCGTTGGCCAAGGTGGTCGATAACGGCCACCTGACCCGCGGCGTCAAGCCGGTGCACTGGTGCTTCGATTGCGGTTCGGCGCTGGCCGAGGCCGAGATCGAATACGCCGACAAGGTGTCGCCGACCGTGGATATCGCCTATCCGGCGCGCGACCCGGCTGCGGTGGCTGCCGCGTTCGGCGCCTCGCTGCCCGCCGGCGTGGGCGTGGCGGTGCCGATCTGGACCACCACGCCGTGGACGCTGCCGGCGTCGCTGGCGGTGAGCCTGGGCGCGGAGCTGGACTATGTGCTGGTCGAAGGTTCGGCCGATCGCGGCCAGCCGCGCTGGCTGGTGATCGCCGAAGCGTTGGCTGCCAAGGCGCTGGCGCGGTACGGCGTGGGCGAGGTCGTGGTGCACGGGCACGCCAAGGGCGCGGCGCTGGAGCACATGCTGCTGAATCACCCGTTCTATGCCGAACGCGAGATCCCGCTGCTGCTGGGCGACCACGTGTCGGCCGAGGATGGTACCGGCGCGGTGCATACGGCACCCGGCCACGGCCAGGAGGACTATCAGGTCTCCAGGCAATACGGGCTGCTGGAGCGCTACGGCGCCGCGCAGATCAATCCGGTGGACGGGCGCGGCGTATATCTGCCGTCGACCCCGCCGCTGGGCGACACCGTGCTGGCCGGGCTGCATATCTGGAAGGCCAACGACGTCATCATCGACGCGCTTCGCGAGACCGGCGTGCTGCTGGCGGCCAGCAAGATGGAGCACAGCTATCCGCATTGCTGGCGGCACAAGACGCCAATTGCGTTCCGCGCCACGCCGCAGTGGTTCATCTCGATGGAGCAGGCCAACCTGCGCGCCGATGCGCTCAACGCCATCGAAGACGTGCATTGGTATCCGTCCTGGGGCCAGGCGCGTATCGCCGGCATGGTCGACGGGCGCCCGGACTGGACCATCTCGCGGCAGCGTACCTGGGGCGTGCCGATCGCCTTGTTCGTGCATCGCGAAACCGGCGAGCCGCATCCGCGCAGCACCGAGTTGCTGCGCCAGGTCGCCGACCGCGTGGAGCAGGGCGGCGTGGATGTCTGGTACACGCTGGATGCGGCCGAATTGCTGGGCGAAGAGGCGGCAGCTTACGAGAAGATCACCGACATCCTGGATGTGTGGTTCGACTCCGGCGTGACGCACGAGGCGGTGCTTCCGGATCGTGGGCTGCCCAAGCCGGCCGACCTGTATCTGGAAGGTTCCGACCAGCACCGCGGCTGGTTCCAGTCGTCGCTGCTGAGCGGCGTGGCGATGGACAAGGTGGCGCCGTACAAGCAGTGCCTGACCCACGGTTTTACCGTGGACGAGCACGGCCGCAAGATGTCCAAGTCGCTGGGCAACGGCATCGAGCCGCAGGACATCATGAAGACACTGGGCGCGGACATCCTGCGCCTGTGGATCGCCTCGGCCGACTACAGCAACGAGATGTCGCTGTCGCAGGAGATCCTCAAGCGCAACGCCGATGCCTACCGCCGCCTGCGCAATACCGCGCGCTTCCTGCTCGGTAACCTGCATGGCTTCGATCCGCTGCAGCATCTGGTGGCGCTGGACGAGATGGTGCTGCTGGACCGCTGGATCGTGCATCGCGCGCACGAGCTGCAGGAAAAGATCGTGGCCGCCTACGCGCGCTACGACTTCGCCGAGATCGTGCAGGCACTGCTGAACTTCTGCAGCGTGGACCTGGGGTCGCTGTACCTGGATGTCACCAAGGACCGCCTGTACACGATGGCCGAAGACGCACGCGGCCGCCGTTCGGCGCAGAGCGCGATGTACCACGTGGCCGAGGCGTTCGTGCGCTGGATCGCGCCGGTGTTGAGCTTCACTGCCGAGGAACTGTGGGGCTACCTGCCGGGCAAGCATGTCGACAACGTGCTGTTCGCCACCTGGTACGACGGCCTTGCGCCGTTGCCGGCCGACGCTGCGTTGACCGGTGCGGATTTCGACAAGTTGCTGGTCCTGCGCGAGCAGGTGGCCAAGGTGCTGGAGCCGATGCGTGCCAATGGCGCGATCGGTGCGGCGCTGGAAGCGGAAATCACCGTGGCCGCCGATGCGCAGACCGCCGCGCGCTGGCAACCGCTGGCCGAGGAACTGCGCTTCCTGTTCATCAGTGGCGATGTCACCGTGACCGCGGCCAGCACCGACGACATCTTCGTCAGTGCGCAGCCCACGACCAAGGCCAAGTGCGTGCGCTGCTGGCACCATCAGGCCAGCGTGGGCAGCGACCCGCGTCACCCGGACCTGTGCAGCCGTTGCGTCAGCAATATCGAAGGTCCGGGCGAGCAGCGTCGCTGGTTCTGACGCCGCCTCGCCGGCGGGACGTGGCAGGGATCTGGCCACGGACTGCCGGCGTCTGGCGCTGGCGCAGCCCGCGTCAGCTGCCGGGGTAGCCCCTGGTTGCTCTGCAGCGACGCGTCCGCTGCCGCCATGCGCCTGGCTTGCTGAAGCTTGGGGCACGCATTGGGGCAGGGCGGCGCGGCTGGTCGAGCCGCCCGTGCCATCCTTGTCCGCCTGCAATCCAGCATCTGTCGTTTTCTGCCACTCCAGTCACTACCTCCCACCCAGGCGTCTTCTCCGGCATCGGAGCAGCGGCCACCAACTGCGATCTTTCGACATGAGTCAACGCCCCAACCCCTCGGCCCTGATCTGGCTGCTGCTCTCTGCGCTGGTGGTCTGCCTGGATCAGTGGAGCAAGGCCTGGGTGCTGTCCAGCCTGCCCGAGTACACCCCGGTGCCGGTGATCGACGGCTTCTGGAACTGGTACCGCACCTATAACACCGGCGCGGCCTTCAGCTTTCTGAGCGATGCCGGTGGCTGGCAGCTGTGGTTCTTCACTGCGTTGGCGGTGGGCATCAGCGGCCTGCTGGCGTTCTGGCTCTCGCGCACCGCGCGCGGGCATTGGCGCAGCGCGCTGCCATATGCGCTGGTGATCGGCGGGGCGATCGGCAACGTGATCGACCGGCTGATGCACGGTCACGTGGTGGATTTCATCCAGTGGTACATCGGCAGCCACACCTGGCCGTCCTTCAATATCGCCGACTCGGCGATCGTGGGCGGTGCGATCGGAATTGCCGTGTTCGGCTTGTTCGACAAATCCGGCAAGCAGCAGGCGGGAACCGGGAATCTGCGCTGAAGCCTGCCTGCTCGCGACTGCTGCCCGGTCCGACCCCTCGTTCCCCATTCCCGTAGAATGCCCGCCATGGATGTCCTGCTCGCCAATCCCCGTGGTTTTTGTGCCGGCGTCGACCGTGCGATCGAGATCGTCAAGCGTGCGATCGAGACGCTGGGCGCGCCGATCTATGTGCGGCACGAGGTCGTGCACAACCGCTTCGTGGTCGACGACCTCAAGCAGCGCGGCGCGATCTTCGTCGAAGAACTCGACGAGGTGCCCGACGACGCCACGGTGATCTTCAGCGCGCACGGCGTCTCGCAGGCGGTGCGTCAGGAAGCCGAGCGGCGTGGACTGAAGGTGTTCGACGCCACCTGCCCACTGGTGACCAAGGTGCATTTCGAGGTGGCGCGGCATTGCCGGGCAGGGCGCGACGTTGTGCTGATCGGCCATGCCGGGCACCCGGAAGTGGAAGGCACGATGGGGCAGTGGAGCCGCGAGCGCGGGGTGGGCACGATCTATCTGGTCGAAGACATCGAGCAGGTCGCCACGCTCGATGTCCGCCAACCCGATAACCTTGCCTATACCACCCAGACCACCCTGTCGGTGGACGACACCATGGGCATCATCGAGGCCTTGCGTGCGCGCTACCCGGCGATGCAGGGCCCGCGCCACGACGACATCTGCTACGCCACCCAGAACCGCCAGGACGCGGTGCGCGATCTGGCGCGCCAGTGCGATCTGGTGCTGGTGGTCGGTTCGCCCAACAGCTCCAATTCCAACCGGTTGAGCGAGCTGGCCCGGCGCGACGGGGTGGAGTCCTACCTGATCGATAACGCCAGCGAGATCGACCCGGCCTGGATTGTCGGCAAGCAGCATATCGGCCTGACCGCCGGCGCCTCTGCGCCGCAGGTGCTGGTCGATGGCGTGCTGGAGCGCTTGCGCGAACTGGGCGCGGCCGGCGTCTCCGAACTTGAAGGCGAGCCGGAATCGATGGTGTTTGCGCTGCCCAAGGAGCTGCGCTTGCGTCTGGTCAGCTAGGGCGGCGTGTCATTCCGGCTGCGGCGCTTGCAGCGATTGACCCGGGGGGCGCTGCGCTCCTACAATTCACGGCTCGCCGGAATAGCTCAGTTGGTAGAGCGGCGCATTCGTAATGCGTAGGTCGTAGGTTCGATTCCTATTTCCGGCACCACTTCCAAAGCCCCGAAAAGCCTAGGCTTCTCGGGGCCTTTTTCATCGTAAGCGCCTGAATTTTCGGTAGGTCTGACGATGAACGGATGCGCTTCAGAGGCGCATTTTGTGATTGCCAGTGATCCCGGCTGATACGCCGGTATCCCGGAAATCCCGCTCGGCAGTGGGACAGGATTGGCGCAAATGTGGACGATATGGATTCTGGTCCATCTGACAGACGGTGCTTGACAGATGGACTATAGTCAGTCTTGCGCGGCCTAATTCCTGCGAGTACGGTGATCACCAGTGATCATTGCCTTGCAGCGTCCTATGAGCCGAGAAAAGTGGAAGCAAGAACGTGCGCGGCAGCGACGCCGTCGTCACTTCGAACAGAAGTTCTTCTTCCCCGTTTGCAAGCGAGCGATGTGGGTTATCGCGGTAATGCTGCTTGTTGGCTTGGCTCTGCAGACGATGGTGGGGCAGCAGGAATCCCTCGCTTCACTTGTTCTCGGGGCGTCGAGCATCCTCGTCGGGTTCGCGAGCGTGCTGCTTTGGGTCCTTGCGATGACGAGCCTGCTCTTCTTCACGAGCTTCAATGCATGGGTTCCGAAGGGCTGCGTCTCTGCGCGCTCTGCCGGCTATCCTGGTCCGAAAGAAGCGCCTGATCGCAATCCAGATTCCGATACGCCGCCGCCGCGTCGTCGCCCTCGGCGCTGATCCGTAACACACTTTCCGCGGCGGCTACTCGGATCAAGCGCCTCATCGTGCACCACCGCTGTTGGCGGTGGATGCCGCGAGCTTGAGGGCTTTCAAAGTGAACATCCAAATCCAAGAAGCGCAGTTCGGGCTTGCTGCGCTAGCGGCGCACATCACCAAGACTTATAACCGTCGCTTGACAACGCTCGAATACCTATCGGCGTTGTATCCACCGACCTTATCCGTAGAGCAAGTCGCGCAGATCACAGGCTTGCAGTCGCGCACGATTCGCAACCAATTATGCGGTGCGAATCAGAAGTTTCCGGTCCGAAGCTTTGTCCAAGGGCGCAAGCGCTGCTTTGCGCTGACGGACGTGGCCGAGTACCTGGACGGTCTTCGAGCTACCCAGCCAACCCGTCGGCGTGGTCGCCCCCGCAAGGCCGAGCAAATCGAACGCCAGCGATTGGCTGCTGGAGGGTGAGTCATGGCTTACCCTCAGACGCAAAAAGAAACCCCCGCCGGGCAGGGCGGGGGTGATGAAGCCATGTGCGAAGGCTCGCAGGGGAAGGTTAACAGAAGTGGCGGCATGGAGATCGTTCGGGCTCCTCGAAAGGGCCAATTTGAGGTCATCCCCCACTCAGTGCTTCGGGATTCCAGGTTGAGCTATCGAGCAAGGGGCGTGCTCGGCCGGCTTTTATCGAACGCCCCTGGCTACAGGATGGCTGCAGAAGCTCTCGCACGTGAAGGGGTCGAAGGTCGTGATGCCATTAAAGCGGCACTGAGGGAACTCGAAGCAGCAGGCTATCTGCTGCGTAGAAGGCGTAGGGACGAGAAGGGGCGATGGCATTGGCTGTCATTTGTGACGGATACTCCATTTGCTTTCGAGGGGCTTGACGATACGGCCATCGACGGATTTCCAGTCGATGGGTTTCCAGATCATGGAAATCCAGTCGCCGGAGAACCAGTCGTCGGATTTCAAGGCGTCAATAGCACTACCAAGACCAGCACAAATAGCTTAACCAAACCTAGTACCAGTACCAATCAGCACGTGGCCGTCAGTGCGAGTAAGAACAAGGGCCGAAACGGCGGAGAGAGGCCAGAGGTCATGCATGGCCTGTACTGCTTTGGGGACCGTGACCGAGGACAGATCGCCGAACTTGTGCGCGATTTTGGCGCGTCATCAGTCGAGAGAGCTGCTCGGCACGTTACGAAATTGGATAGCCGAGGCAGGACAGTTGCATTCGTCAGTGAAGCGCGCCATTGGCTGACCGCTAACAGCAACTCGGCAGCAAAGCACTTGACTGATATAGCGGAGGTGCTGGGGCGGTCGATGTCGATGGGGCCGCCATAGCCACAAGGGCGTTATCGTAACGCTACGATATCGTAGCGTTACGATCCTGACGCACGGCATCAAGTCGCTAACGGTTCCGGTCGCTGTTTTTCCAGCTTGGGGAAAGTCTTTGACTCGCCGGACCATTCCGTCGCAGTGACGGGCGGCGGAAGCGCGTTGAGCGCGGCCACTATCGGGCCGAGCGGGATGCCCTTCTCATCGCTGGAGAAGAGGTAGAAGCGCGACCCGATATCGGGTGCGTACATGCCGGGCCATGACGGGCGAACTATCGAGTAGCCGTGATAAGCGCACCAACGCTCTCGGTTTTCCTGCTCGCGATCAGCACGCGCCCCGTAGGGCTCGTCCACGATCAGATAGCGCTTCGTCGCCGGGTCGAACCAAACACTGATGTGATCCTGTCCGGGAATATGGCGATGATTTCGCTCGGGATTGCTGTTACCCCACCAGTGATCGCGCTCGCGTGGATATGCCCGGCTATGGCCGGAGGATTCGCGCAAGCCAGTCGCGGCGGCGAAGATCAGTGTCCTCGCAGCCCCGCACACGACGACTCGGGCGCGATCTTGCGAATCATGAATCCGCTTGCTCGCCAGCATGTTCGGCTCTGAGCCGACATCGAAATAATGGGTGTACCGGCTGTGGACCAGTCGGTTTCGAGGGATGGCTTCCTGCCACGGCTTCGGCAGCGAAATCGTCAGCGTTTCTAGGCCACGCAGGCCATCCTTGTCGCGCCACGGGCCGAAGAGCGTCACCGGGTACGAAGGCGTACTGACGGGTCGCCCAGCCTCGTTCTGAGCGTGGCGGAAGTTCTGAAAACCGGACGCGATAGCCGCAACATCCAGTGCTTGGATGTGGGTAATGCCCTGGCTCTTCTTGATGGACTTGGCCTGACGCTTGATGTGCGAAAGGACTGGTGCAGAGGTAGAACGGGTGTCGGACATGGCAGCCTCCTGGTCTGATCGAACGTCGCCCGCCTACCGCTCCAGACCTGAAGTGCTCAAGTCGAAGACATGCTCTGCAAACAGTGCTGTTACAGCTTTGCGCTGACGGGCGGCAGGCCCCTGCCTTGGGCCGGGTATCAAGATACCCGGCGACAAGCTCCGGCGCAACTTGCGGCGCTTTCAGGGCCGGTAGCTCCTATTGCCGCTCCTGAGCCAACCCAATGCCGGTGATGATGGCGATACTTACAACTACTTACCCAACCTAGATAAGTAGTGGTAAGTAGTCAGTACAACTCGCGCCACGCCTGCGGATGGATCGGTGGCAGGTCGATATAGCGCAGATGGTCGAACTCATCCCACAGGTCGGCCAATGTGCAGGAGACGCCGTGCAGGCAGACCCGGATTTCCGCCCCGGCAGCGAAGCGAGTGCCTTTCCAGCGGCTGAGAAGTACCCCAGTGGTGTGGCGGCCCCGGCGATGGCGGACGCCGAATCGGACTTCAGCCACGCTGTCGCCGTGCAGCGTCAGGGAGAGGAAGGCCAGTTCATCGGCAAACTCCCGGTGCGTTGGGTGCTTGGGAGAGCGGCCTTCGCGGTCGAGCAGGCGCGTCCGAATGAGCCCGGTGAAGCCGAGTCGAGCACGCATCCTGAGCCCGGCTGCGCACATCTCCGCTCGAAGCGCGGCCAGCTCGGCCTCGGCGAGAGGCCGAGGGCCATTGACGCGCACTACTGCACCTCGTGCCGGGCCTGCTGGGCGACGGCCCGCCGCCGTGCTTGTTCGGCCTGCTGCCGCTGGCTGGCCAGCTTCTGGCTGGTGTAGACCGCCAGCAGGGCCTCGACCCGCTGTTTTTTGTGGCGGATCGTGTCGGCCAGATGGATCGATACGCCGTTGGCGCGCACGTAGTCCACCCACAGGGCCCGGCTGCTCACCTTCGGCAGTTCGTTCGCCCAGTCGGCGCTGGCGAAGCGCCGGGTCGCTTCCGTGAGCAGCCATTCCCGCGCCGACTGCGTTTCGGACGTGCCAATGGGCGGTCCCGGCAAGGCGCCGTAGCCGTCCGAGTCCGTCAGGAATTCTTCGATTGACTGGCCGTTCGCGGCGGCTTCGGCCTGTTGCATGCGGGCAGCCGCGAGTTCCGGCGGAGCACCGCCATCGGGGGCGTCGCCATAGAGCAGAGCGTATTGCTCCTTCGTTGTCTTGCCGAAGCGGTCGCCGCGCCCGTCTTGGATCGGGAACGCTTCGCAGAAGTAGGGGCTCGGGTCCGTCTTCCAGCCAAGTCCTCGGCCGCCATTACGCAACACGGTGGGCAGTTGGGCCGGGCTCAGCGACTTCAACCTTCCGGCGTCAGCGTAGAACTGCTTCGCACGGACTTCTTGCTGGCCAGGGACGCCGTGGGAAAAATGCAGATGGACGGCCATGTTGCCGCCACCGGTGTTCCCCGCGATGCCCAGCTGCTGCCCGGCCTTGACCTCGCTGCCCTCGCCAAGGCCGTCGGCGAAACCCGACATGTGCGAGTAGCGGAACGTGTGCCCGTTCGGGCGTTCGATCACGAGGCTGTTGCCATAGCCGCCCCAGTATCCCTCGAAGACGATCTTGCCGTCAGCTGTCGCATACAAGGGCGTTTTCCCGCCGGTACTGAAATCAAGGCCGTCATGCATGTGCCCTCGTTTCGCGGCCGAACCGTGTTGCCCGGGCGTGCGGAAGATGCCGAAGCGGCTGGACACGGTTTTCAGCGGATTGGGTGGAACCATGCACGTGCCATTGGCGACAGCTGGGGCGGATGCGCCGCCACTGGCCGCAGCAAGAAGGATTGCGAAGGGAAGAGTTGCGCGGTGCATGATCAGTCCTCCGGCTGGAAGTCGCTTTCGCTGTAGGCACCGAGGACAACGCAACTCAATTGCCCGATGTCGTCCAACTCTAGCGTGCCGATGGTCGCCTCACGGCGGCCTTCCGCATCGAGCTTGGCGGCCGCCTTGATTGCCTGCGTGGTGCTGGCGAGCTTCGCTGTATAGCTGTCGCCTTCGACGCCCTCCGGATCGATGGAGACCGACACCTCGGTAACCGGCAGGCCGAACACCGAGAAGGGACTGGGTGGCTTGATTGGCGCGATCCCGCCGAAGCGATCACGGGGCAGTGCTTCCCATCCCGCCGTGCTGGTGTCTGGTTTCGCGTGGCACTCGATGGCCGCTTGCAGGGCGGGCGCGACCGCTTGCCATTGCGCCGCATCCAGTGCGTGAGCGGCTGGGGCCAGCGCCCATAGCAGGAGGATCGGAGGGAGGGTCTTCATGCTTTCATCTCGCAATGGATTGGAGCCATCAGCGCACCGCGCTGGCGAACCTCAGCCGGGGTGATGGCATGCAAGCTGTTTCGCTGATGCAGGAACGAGCGGACAAAGCCCGCGCCGCCCGCTTGCATCCCGGCGGCGTCGATGAACGGCCGCAGTGCGTCGGCGACAATGACGTAGTACAGGTGCAGGATGCCGGATTCCTTGACGGCTTCGATCTTCATCACCGGGATATCGAAGGCTGTGACAAGCGTGCCGAACTGGACCCCCTTGCCATCGGTCGGGATGCCGTAGTCCGCCAGCACCGTTTCGGCTTGCGCAGTGGGCAGGCGGCATTCGAGCGCGTCGCTCAGCGAAGGCGCGGCGGCATGGACCGAGGGAGCGAGCGCCGCAAGCGACAGCAGGCACAGAGCCATTCCGGCGGCCAGCAGCAGCCGACGGGCGAGCCGTGAGCGTCGTTCTCGTTGGACGCCCTCGGCGACGGCCAGCAGAACGGCAAGGACATCGGACGGGACGGATTGCGGATAGATCATGGCGACAACTCCCTTGCGCCAGTGGCGCGACGGTTAACGGATCAGCGGAACCACCTTTCGTTGTGGAAGAAATGCCTGAACGCACCGGGCTGGAACAGCGTCCCGGTTTCGACCTGCCACGCCCGATAGGCGCGCTTGAGGCCGAAAGTGCCTGTCAGTACGGCGAAAGCCAGCCAGTTCACGGCGACCATAGCCGGGGCTTGGTTCGCGACCATGTAGAGCGCACCCGCGAGGCAGACGGCAGCGCAGCCCCACCAGAACCGGCTCACCCGCGCGTGCCCGGCGACGAGCTGCTGGCGCTCGATGGGCCGGAGTTGGGCGAACCGTTCCAGCACCTGCGCGGCATGCGCTGTGGTATCGACCGGGGTACGGGCGGACCGCCACAGATCGGCGATGAGTCGGTTGTTGGCCTTGATCTGGTCCCAGCCGATCAGGCGCTTCGGCAGGCCGATGACGGCGAACCTGGTCACTTTCTTGGCGGTCTCTTTCATGCGGGTGCTCACCAGGACGGATTGGCGTCGTACGCCGAAGAAGACGCATAAGTGTTCAGGCGCGCAGCGATGTCCGGTAGCCAGTTGGCAACGGCCGGTTCCCGATGCAGCACCGTCGGATCGACGTGGGGTTCGCAGCGCAGCACGGAGCCGACAAGCTGATTGCAGCGCTGGCTGTAGCTCTGGAGAGCGGCGGCCTGCACGTCAGCCGGGGCGCTGTCGAGCGCCGACAGCGCGGCGGCGGCGATGGCGGCGAGTGCATTTGCCGCCCACGCGAGATCGTCGCGTTCGCGCTCCACGGCGGCGGCATAGGACATGCCGTCATTGAAGCCTTCGTTGTAGCCCCGCCGCAGGCCATTGGCGGTGCCGATGTTCAAGCCCTCGATCTTGTCCAGATAGGTCATGGTGTTATTCCTTCGAGCGGTTACCTGGGGCGCTGCCGGTCGGCGGCGGGGGTTGCCCGTCGAGCGACGGGCGCGGGGTAATGCCCTGCGGGCCGCTGACGCCCGGTTGCGGACCGATGGGGGCCAGTCGTGCCCCGCCGGAGCCGCCGCGATAGCCGCCACTGGGCCCAGTGAGACGCGGGAGCGACCGGGGCGGTGGCGGCGAGGATGGAGACGGGCCGACGCCCTGCGGTCCCGTGGACAACGGTGGGGCCGAGGGTCGCCCGCCCCCGCCACCCGGTGGTGGGATGCCTCCGCCACCGCCCGGCGGCAAGCGGCCACCTCCACCCCGGCGTTGCCCATCGACCGGGAGGCTGCCGCGCGACTGCGCATGTGCCATTCCAGTACGCATTTCGCCCAGCGCGGCCGTCTCGCCAAGGTCGTGCACGCCGCCGCCGATCCACTGCAACACCTTGTCCGGCAGCGCCTGCGGCAGGCCGAACGACATGTAGAGGATCGGGAGCAGCGTTGCCCCGAAGACGATCAGCCACCATGCGAACGTGAGGAACTCGCTGATTGCGCCGATGGTGCCGGTCGAGGCCGACACCGCACCCCGCATGCTGAAAAACGCCTTGGCGGTGAAGTCGATCAGCGGGTCGCTGATCAATATCCCGGCGAACAGTCCGACCACTGCCAGCGCTGGGCGAACGAACAGCGATAGCAGCAGGAGATAGCCTTGCCGCTGGCTGCCGACGAAGGTGCTCTCCGGCGTCATGTGCATGATCGCCCACAGCGGCGCGGCAAGGCAGGCTTGCAGCACCGCCAGCACCCAGCCGCAGACCACGATCATGAAGATCGTGTACGGGAGCGAAGGCAGGAAGACGCCGAAATAGAACGCCAGCGGTTCCAGGTAGGCGGACATTGTGGCGAGACCCGCCAGCGGCACCTCCAGCACCCAGTCCCAGATGGGTTCCACGATCTTGTCGAGGTCGAGGCCGGTGCCGACGCCCTTGACAGAGGACAGCGTGCCTGCCCCCACGCGCAGTACCGCCATTGCCGTCTTGACGGCAGCGGAAATGGTCTTCGTCGCGGCGAGCATGACCGTCAGGTAATCGCCGACGCACTTCATGCGGTTGAGGCTTCCGCCGATTTCACCGGCCGTGCCGCACAAGCGGCCCACGTTTCCATTGGGATCGGTGACGCCCGGGATCACCACAGGGGAGGTGACGCTCGGGACCGTCCCGTTGCTGTCGGCGCCGATGGCGATGTCCACCACGTACTTCATGCTGTTGTTGATCCAGCTCGAAGTCTTGGCGTCCATGTCGGCGCGCATCTGGCCGATGTTGACCGCTGCCTGAGGATCGGTCGGGATTGCCGAAGCAATGTCCTCCGGTCGCACTTCCTCGCGGCTGTAGTCCTTGTGCGTTTCCGCCTTGCGCGTGACTTCGGCCGCCATCGATACGCTGCTGACGAACTCGGCAGTGGCTGCGCTGTTCGGCAGGCCGGTGAGCGTCGGCGGACTGACGCTTCCGACCGGCTCCGCAAAGATGCCCGAGAGCTGGCCGCGCACCTGGCCTACGCGCTGGAACCAGCCGCCCGCATTCGCCCAGCCGTCCATCGTCAGCGAGTTGAGATAGGCACTCATGCCAGCGCCGAGCTGGCTTTCGCTGTTGGTCGCGTTCTCGGCCAGCGCGGTGGCGACGCGCTCCTCGGCCTCGCTGACAATGCGGTTGAACTCGGCCGAGTGGACGGTGTTCCAGTTGTCGGCCGAGACCTGCGCCGGCCACGTGTACACCCATCGGTCGATGGCAGCCATCATGTGCACGGCTGCCTGCTTCTTTTCTTCCATCGCCTGCGAGCGGACCTGCTCCATCGCCTGTGCGGTCGCATCGGCGCGGGCCTGCGGGGTGTACTCCCCGACCTTCACCGTGCCGCAGAGCGGCGCGCCACCGGCAACGTTCGTGTGCTCGTTGCGGTCCTTGATCTCGAATACGTACTCCCGGCGTCCACCTTGGTCGAACACGGCATCCGGTGCGCTGTCCGCCTGGACCCGTGGCGCCGTGCCCGTATTCGGATCGGCGTAGGTGGCATTGGCGGCCCGTGCGCAGTAACTCGCGGCCGTGTACTGGCGGGCGAACTCGCGCAGGCCGTGGTAGCTGCCGGGGTCGTGGACGGCTGCCACGAGGCCGTTCGGCGAGAGGATGCCGAGTGCGACGCCCTTGTCGTACACGGCATTGGCAAGGCCGATGCCCCAGAGCGCAAGCATAAAAACAATGAGCTGGAGGAAGCTGTAGCCACTCGCAGTCGGTAGCAGCACTGAGCCGCCAGAGACAATGCGAACTGGCGTCCACAAGGACGACCACTTGCGGCCCATCGCCTCGCCGTCGCTGGCGGTGTTCAGCACGCCCATCACAGCCACATAGGACACGATCAGCGAGCCAATCATGAGGATGCCGCTGTTCAGGACCGAGAACATGGACCCGAGCAGCGAGGCGGCTGCGTTGACCTGATCGGGGTCGGCGCCGACGGTGAGCTTGTCGATGACCGGGCCGAAGATGTGCCGCAGCATCGTGACCGACTGGTCGGGGCATGGGCCGGTCGAAGGGTCCGGGCACGGTGTGAAGGGCATCGCCATAGCAGCACAGACTCGTCAGGGAATGCTGTCGTGAAAGGAGTCGCACGGCTGTGCGGGCGGTTCGAGAGAATCAAGTAGCTTGGCGGCGTCGGGGATCAGTACGGCCCATTGCGGCCCGATCCGCTCGATAGCCTCCGCAATGGTGTAGTCCATCTTGGCCAACCAGTCGGAGCGATTGAGAACAAGGGCGGTGGCGAGCTTTTCGCCCGTGGAAAGCACATCGAAACCGCCGTGCTTGGCATCGCGCGACTTGCCGACGATGTGCCGAAGATCATCGTGCATCGGTCACTTCTCCGTGGTCCGGCGGACTTTCCGATTGGCCTCGCGTGCGGCGAGTTCGCTGTCGCCAAGCTGCTTGAGCGTCTGATACTGGTCTGTAGTCCAGGTCGGTCGCGACATCTCCCCTTGGGCGCGAAGTAGGACCCCCAGCAGGAAGCCTCGATCCTCGTTGAGGAGACCGGCAATCTGTGCCAACCCGCCGATCTCGAACTTCCGATGGTGCATCTCACGCCGTTGAACGGACTTCATCAGTTTCTGTCGCTGGGCGGCCAACCGCTCCATCTTGCGAGTGCGTACTTCGTGTTCCCGGCGGAGCGCGTTGATCTCCTTCTCCAGCCGTGCGGCCTCCGCTTTGGCTTCGTCCCGCGTCTTGCGTCCGCGCCGTGAAGCCTCGATGACCGCAGTACTCGGGGCGGGAGCCGTCTGCATTGGAGGCGCCGGGTTAGGTTCTGACAGCATTTCGTGGACCTTGGATCGCCAGCATTCTGCAGACAGTAGCCAGAAGGCAGGCGAAATGCAACCTATGAATGATGGTATATCACTGGGTGTCATTTAACACCGTGCCGTCATCTGAGGATGGGGTATTCAGGGCCGCTCTTCCCTAGGGATCTACAGCGGCAATCATGTGCCCAGCCGCGAATCATGTCGCCCATAGGGTGGCAACGCGAGCGCCCGGTGCTGCCATTGAACAGCAAGTGCGCCATGACGCCATATATTTGAATTAATTTGACGCCAGTAGTAGCGTTGCCGTGGTTCCTGCAAGCAGCTTTCGCTGTTTTCCGAAGCTCGCCTCCGCGAGCTGAGGCGCAGTTAGTTGTTTCTCCTGACGGAGAAACACTGCGGTCAGGGTGCGAGCACCCCGACACCCCAGAGCAGCGGAGCTGGCATCAGACCGCATGAAGATTGGCGTCAGGAGGCGCAGCGATGAGCAGCATGCAGCGCATTGGTTACTATCGCTGCGCCGTGCATGTCGGCCGCAAGGGAGACGCGGCGGAGCGCGGCGAGTACGTTGTGCGCGAGGGGCGCTATAGGAACTTGCTGCTCAGACCGGAGCGCCGTGCCAAGAGCGAGGTGTTCGTTGCGGGCGGGTTCGGCAATATGCCGACTTGGGCACAGCACGAACCGCATCTGTTCTGGCGGGCGGCAGACCAGTACGAGCGCAGCAACGGCTCGACTTATCGGGAGATCGAGGCGGCTTTTCCGCGCCAGCTCTCGGCAGAAGGCCGCCTGAGAGTGGTCGCTGCCCTGATTGACCGGATTCCCGGCAAGTTCCATGCCTACACGTGGGGAATTCATAACCAAATTGCCAGCGATGGCGGCGAGCAGCCGCACGTGCACCTGATCTGGAGCGAGCGGATACAGGACGGCATCGACAGGTCGCCGGAGCGATTCTTTGCGCGTGCCGCCGCAGCGACCACTTGCAGGGAGACAGGCAAAAAGAGACCTGTGGCCCCGGCTGCCGGCGGCTGCCGCAAAGCAGGACATGGGTCACCGGAATTCCTTGCCTACATACGCCAGACCTGGGAGGAGCTAGTCAATCGTCAGCTCACTCTCGAAGGTAGCCAGATCAGGGTTGATCGGCGCTCATACGCGGACCGCCGGGCCGCAGCGGCAGCCGATGGCGACATGGCGCTGGCGCAGACGCTGGAGGTCACTCCGGGCTTTCATCTCGGACCGAAGGCATCGGCGATGGAACGGCGGGGCGTGGCTACCGAACTGGGCGAGCGCAATCGGCTGATTCGGGCCAGGAACGCACTTAGGCAAGCGGGAGCCGAAGAGTACACGCTATCCACGGAGCAGGTCGAAACGGAGATGCTGATCGACATGAAGCTCGCCCAGCTGAACATTGCGCGGCGCACCTACATGGTGGGGCGCGATGATCCTCGTTGGGGCGCATACGAGCGGGAGCTTCGGCGAATTGCGGGTTCAGAGCTCTCCGTTATGCCAAGCCTTGTGGAATCGAGTCTTCAGGATATGGACGATCTGTTCACCGCACTCGCAGATGCTTTGGAGACACAAGGTTTCGGCGTGGATGAATTGGCTCGCCGGGTGACAGTGGCGCTAGATCAGGTGGAACCCTCCCTTGAGGAGATTTCTCGCGAGGGTGGCGACGACTTCGACACCGCATTCGAGCCATCATGATGTTGTAATCGTGGCGTGTTGTCGGCGTCATCGTGCAGCCATGCTGAGTGCATGTCGAGATGATGGTGGTGGAAAGGTGGGCGAAGAGCGGCTTCATGGTGTCGCGGGGAAGAAAATCGCCACGGTTGGATCACCTTGTTGACCACTTGCTACCACCAGGGTGCCACTTTTTCTACAACAGGATGCCAAGTTGTGCCCAGCATGTCGCCACCGTTGGCCGACGACTCAGGGGCAGTCGTCCATGACGCGGTCCCGCAAGCTCGCTCGCATCACTTCGATCTCGTCTGTCAACCCCGGTCCTCGATACGCCAGAGAGGTTTCGTGGCGGGCGTACTGTGCGTCCCGTCTGGCACTGAACCAGTTGAACGAACCGACGCAGTACAGATCGTCGTCGCCGATTAGAACCTTGCTGTGGACTCTGGCGACGAAAGCGACTTGAATTCCCGCATCGCGCAGGATGCCGGCGGTGGCATGCAGTGTCTTGCGCTTTTCATCGCGATTCTCAGGGTCACCACCGGTGTTGAGTTCCGGATCCGTGTAAATCGTCACATTTACACCACGCAGGGTTGCAGCACGCATGGCGCGGAGGGCGCCGATCTCTTCGATACGCTCAAGGATGATCCAAGGCGACACGATGTGGATTTCTCGTCCCGCTCTGGCGAAGGCGTCCAATAGGAAGGTATCGTGTTCCTGCGCGTCCCGTAGGGGATGAATAGCAGTGCCCGCTCCTCGCAGGTCCTGTCGTGTCCGGTGCTCGAAGTGGAGGGCGTTGGCCGAATCCCGAAAGAGATAAGCGGCCAGCAGGCCGCGAGGCGTCGCTGTAGGAACCGACTCGAACACATCCATGTCGCCAAACACCAGAAACGTGCTCTTCGCCCGCGAGACTGCAACATTCAGCATGCTCGCACTGCGGTCGATGAAGCCGCCGTCGGCATGCTTGGTATACGTCGGAGAGAAGATCACAACCGGACGCTCGGCACCCTGCAGCGAGTGCACGGTACCGACAGTCATGCTACCGTCGTCATTGCCAACCTTAATGCCCACGCTGTGGCAGGCATCGGAGATGGCTTGCACCTGTCCCCCGAAAGGTGTCACCACCCCCACGATCCTATGCAGTGGCTGCCGGTAGGCGGCTTCCAGCGAGGCACGGTGCTCGGCAAGCCAGGCGGCGATGGTTTCTGCCTCATGCATGTTGCGTCGGCTGCCGCCGCCGCTCTTCTGGCAAATGCCGTCGATGTGGAGGTATCCCATCGCCGGCAGTCCATCCTGTTTGTCGGCAGGCGCCTGGGCCTTCGGTCCGCCCCTCGGAAGTAGCTTGCCCCGATAACACAGCGCGTTGCAGTAACCGATGATTTCGTCGAAGCAGCGGCGGTGTTCGTATAGGAACATGCCACGGGCGAGATCGGGGTCGTAGTGATATCGGGTCAGCGTTTGCGCAATCCGCATCACGCTGCCCCGAGCGACTGTCTTGCCTATCTCGGAAAGGCGGTCGTAGTCATCCTCATGGTTTTCGTTTGAAAGCAGCTTGGCACTGTGCAGGTTGCCGATGTCAACGCTCGGCGGAATCGACCAGATCGGTTCGATCTGCAAAGTGTCGCCGATCACCAGAGCTTTCTTGCCGAGCGCAAATGAAGCGCCGGCGACTTCCGGAAGCACTTGTCCGGCTTCATCGACGATCAGCAGGTCGGCAAAGTCGTAGAGGTAGTCTGGAACAAATCCGCTTCCGTCGTGCCGAGAAACCAGCATTTCCTTGGGCAACATGAAGAGCGTCGAGACGATGCAGGGCGTCAGTTTCATACGGCGCCGCCAACGCTTCTCTAAAGTGACTCGGCCAGTTTTCTTCCGTTCCTGTGCAATCCGTGGTAGCAGTTCCTGCATCTCCAGTAGCCATCGGCCTTCCCAGTAATGTGTGGTCAGCAGAAAGATTGGGAAGCGGATGTACATGTCAGCAAGCGGATCGCAATCGGCTATAGACAAGCTGCTTGCCCGATCCGAGACGCCGAGCGGAACAAGTGCGGCTTGCCAGCGCGTCAGATAATCGCGCTCCACTTTCAGGACAGCTTCGCCACGCTCGACGCTGTGGGTCTGCTCGCGTAGGGCTCTGTCGGCCTGGCCAGCAATGGCCTTGATGGCGGATTCGATCTGATCGATAGTGTCCCAAGCGCCTTGCGGATGCTGAGCGGGCCAGACCGGCTTCAGGAAGAGGCGAGCCAGCCGTACACGCTTCTTCGCGACAGGTGGCAGCCAGGAGAAGAGGGTATAGAGAAGCGGCTCCTTTGCGAGATAGTGTTCCCATCGCTCCGACAGCTCGTCGATGGTGCGTTTCTCGGCCATCGCCGTTTCAAGCAGCTGGCGGCGCTGCGCCATACTGGTGGTCGGCTCCTCGCCCAACTCGGCCCGAACCGCAGAGCGTGCGGCGATCACTTCTGACCAGGCGCCTTCGATGGCGGCAAGCTTCTTCGCTTCGGCTTGAATCGACGCTCGCAATGCGTCCACGACGGTCCGGACTTCGAGCTGTTCCTTGGCAATGTCGGGGAATGCAGCCGAAGCGGCACCCAGATACGCCTGCTGCGCTTTGGCGACATAGGCTTCCGACTCCACCATCTCGAAAAAGCTGCTGGTCTGGTACTTTTGTGATGCCTCGGCCTCTTTGCCTGCGGAAGGGAAGTAGGCGCCGAAGCTGTTGACGCCGGGCAGCCAGCGGCCGGCGAACGGGCCTTCGCCGGTTGCAAAATCCTTCCCGAACGCATCGATGACGTTGGTGACGGCTTGATTGTTGGTGGAGGCCGCGACCACGACCGGCGGCTCTGCGTCGGCGATTGCCGCTTCGGCCCATAGCGTGGCTACCACCGATAGCAACAGCGTGGTCTTCCCGGTGCCGGGAGGTCCATTGACCGCAAGGATTTCTCCTGTTTCAGTAGCCAGCAGGTGAGTCAAGGCGTCGCGCTGTGCTGTCGCCAATGAAAACTGGTCGCTGGCATGCGCCAGCCGCTTGGAGAACGCGGCGTTGTCAGGCAGGCAAGGCTCGGGAGGAGAAATATCGGTACTGGCGTAACGGTCAAACAGAGGAGCGGTCGGCGAATTGGCGCGGATGTGGTCGTAAAGGGGGAGGATGTGCCGGCTGGCGGAGAACGACTCCTTTTTCAGGAGATAGCCATACTCGGCAAGCTCATACCTGTCTTCGGCGCCGGGCCAGCCTTGACCAACCTGCTCCAGCAGTTGATCGCAAGCGGCTACATAGCTTGCCCATTGCTGATCGAATTCGGCATCGCTGAGCGGGTCGCCGTCATCCGCTGCAACGTCGATTCCGGCAATGGTGTTCGTAGTGAGAAAGGCGTCCTGATCGGATACGCTGCCAATGGAGAACGTACCGCGTTCCAAGGGCTCCAGAATGTCGCGGGGCACCACCGTTCGGGATAGAGGGTGCAACCTGCCGTCACGTGCCAGCATGGCAGGTGCAACGATGGGTGTCACGATGGTCGGCGTTCCAGTGCGCCGCTGTTTGCCGTGTTCGAGCCGAGAAACGTAGACCTTGGGGCGGATCACCACTTCGACGAACTGGGTCTGCTCGGCTTCCTTGGCGAAGCAGGCATCGATGGTGCTTTGGCTGACGCGGCCAGTTGCCAATTCCTCTCTAGGCAGGTTCTGGAATTCCTTGGTGTCAGCAGCTTGAAAGGCTCCGTTTCCTACTTCCGCGTCTGCAAGTGAATTGCGCCAGTACCCTGCGTACGCAAGTGAGTCTTTCTGCATTCTCTGTTGTCCCAATGCGTGTGATGAAACCGTTCAAACATCTCGATCACCGACCTCGTTACCCACCCGGTACCCCATCGCCCGATAACCGCGTTGGCGCTTGTCCCACATCCGTAGCAAAGCCGGATGCCCGGTATCGATGAAATCAACGATGCGCACTTCGGTCTTACTGGTGTGCTCCCGATGCAGGCGGCCCGCATACTGTTGCAAAGTGCCTTTCCAGGAGACTGGCATCGCCAGCACCAGCGTATCCAGTGGCGGATGATCGAAGCCTTCGCCAACCAACCTGCCAGTTGCCAGCAGGATGCGTGGCGCTTCTGGCGGCAGTGCATCAAGTTCAGCGATGAGGGTTGCCCGCTGCTTCTTCGACATCCGGCCATGCAGTACGAGCGGCGCAGGCGCTTGCCCACCTAGAGCCGCCAGGATCGCAGCGAGGTGCTCGGTACGCTCGGTCAACACCAGCACCTTACGACCCTGCTGGAAGGCATCACGGACTTCGGTGGCGATGGCGTCGGTCCGGGACTGGTCATTGGCAAGATGCCGGAACACATCTTGAATCCCGGCTTCGGGTGGCAAGTCGATGTGTGAGATGCGTGATCGCGGCACGACTTCGAGGTCGTGTGGCGCGCCCGCCGGCTTGGCCGCCGTGTACCGGATCGGTCCACATTGCATGAAGATGATCGGCTGCTGACCATCTCGACGAATCGGGGTCGCGGTCAGGCCGAGCACGTACTTCGCCTTCGTCCGTTTCAGGATGGCGTCAAAGGAGACGGCGCCGACGTGATGGCACTCGTCCACGATTACCTGGCCATAGTTCTCAATCAGCGGATTGACTTCGCCTTGTCGGGATAAGGACTGCATGACCGCGATGTCGATCCTGCCCGTTGGTTTGGGTTTGCCGCCGCCAATGGTTCCGACCACATCCTTGCCCGTGCCAAGGAATGCCTGTAGGCGCTCCTGCCATTGCTTCAACAACTCGGTGCGATGCACCAGTATTAACGTGTTCACGCCTCGGCGCGCAATCATGGCGGCGGCCATGACCGTCTTGCCAAAGGCGGTGGGCGCGCACAGCACGCCGGTGTTATATTGCAGCATGGCCGAGACGGCAGCCTCTTGATCGAGGCGCAGCGTACCGGCGAAGGTTACATTAGCAGGGTCGCCGCTGAACCTCTCGTCGCGCAGCTCGCAGGCAATGCCGTTGTCTCGCAGAAGGGACAATGCCGCATCGAGACAGCCGCGCGGCAATGCGATGTGCTGCGGGTAGTTTTCGGCACTACCGATGACACGCGGCTTGTCCCAGACCGACATCCGCATCGCTTGGGCTTTGTAGAACTCAGGATTCTGGAAGGCAGCCAGCCGAATCAGGCGGTTGGCCAACGCTTGCGGCAGTTGAGCTTTCTCGAAGTAGATCAAGTTCGCCAGTGTCACAGTCAGCGAAGTGGGCATCACACCGGACAGCTTCTGCGGCGATGCGCTCCCGCGTTTCCACGGTGTAGCCATGTCCTCATCGTCGATGAAAGTGACGTCCAGCGGGTGGATGCCATCCGCGGCGCGCAGGATGATCGGCTCGATGTCGTGGGTGGACACGGGCTGGATCGCGGCCAGGAATGCCCATTGGTCGGGACAAGGGCGCAGGTCGGCATCGACGAACACACTGCATCCCTTTTCGCGCGGCCACTTTTGCAGCGGCAATGCGATCAGATTGCCGAAACCACCCTTGGGCATCGTGTCCTGGTTGGGGAAAAGCCGGTCGTAGGAGGTCAGCTTCAGTTGCCGCGTGCGCGAGCAGGTATGGCTGATGATGGCCGTACCGAGGCGCCGGGCATCCCGGGCAGGCACCTTGGACGAGAAGAAGATCCAGGCATGTGCGCCTTGGCCCGACCGGGAAATCTCCAGCGCTGCCGACACACCAAGTTCCTTGCACGAGCGCATGAATGCATGGGCATCATCCCGCCACTGCGCATCATCGAAATCGACGGCGAGGAAATAGCAGGTGTCGTCATCCAGCAGCGGGTAGATGCCGATCGTGTGATCGCCAGCCAGATGGCTGTAAATGACCGCATCGGACAGCGGGATCAGCAGGCGGTTGCCACAGTCGCCACACTTGATGCGCGGCTTCTCGCACACCCCTGAACGCCACTCATTGGCGCAGGCCGGCGAGTACCCGGACTTGCCAGTCGTTTTGCTCTCCCAGCGGATCGGGTAGACGTCAGTTCGCCCGCGAAACAGACGGCGAAACAGTGCGACCTTCTCGTTGGGCGATAACCGCGACTGCTCGACGGGGAGCGGCGTGGTTGCCGGCGCTGGCGGCAGGCGCCACTCGATGGCATGAGCCTCAAGCAGCGCAATCAGACGCGCATTTTCAGCCTGCAACACTGCCAAATCATCACAGCCCGCCATCGGCGCCGTACTCGACATGTAGAGGATATGCGATTGTTTTCAGGCGACCTTTTCTTGCAACGCCCGGATTGGCGGCTGTTTGTGTTGCATGGCTTGCCACAAGTCGTAATTGGCCTGCATGGCGAGCCATGCGCGGGCCGTGCTGACACCGGCTTGTTCCAAGCGAACGGCCAAGTCTGGGCTGATCGCCGCGTGGCCGTTGAGCACGCGCGACAGCGCAACTCGCGACATAGCCAGCCGCTCGGCCGCCTCGGTCACGGACAAGTTCAACTGGGCGAGCACTTCCTCTTTGAGGATTTCGCCGGGGTGCGGAGGGTTATGCATCATGGTGCAGCTCTTTTCAGTGGTAGTCCTGGTAATCGACCAGTTCGACATCGGCTCCAACAAAACGGAACGTGACTCGCCAGTTGCCGTTCACCCATACCGACCAGTTGCCTTTCAAATCGCCTTTGAGCGGATGTAGCTTGAACGAAGGCAGGTTCATATCGCCCGGCCCGGCAGCGACTTCCAGAAGCCCAAGAATATTTCGGAGCTTCTTGACGTGCGCCGCCTGAATGCCTCGTGTGGAGCCGGAGCGGTAGAACGTCTCAAGGCCTTTGTGCCGGAATCCGATGATCATGGCTTAGTGTATCGTTATGCGATACGGGCCGCAACGGGGCTGGGGACGATGGCCTGCGGCCACCGTGTGCACAGACCGGGGACAAGCCGATGGACGGCTGGCGCCGCCCACACCTTGCCCCCCGCCTGCACCCACTTCGCCCCCAGAAAGGCCGATAGCGCCACCACCCGGCAGGCGAGCCGCAGGGCACGCCTGCCCGCCTAGAGACCGATGGACATCAGCGCCGACGCTGGGCACCCATCTTAATATCTGGAACAAAGCGACTGGTATCCATCCATCGCTTTCTGTTCGACATCCGGGGCGCATGCACCGTGACTTGCGGCGGAGGATCGAACTCCTGATCGTCCAATTGGATGTTCTTGCATGCGGCTGCCATCCGCACGTAGCCCCTGACCATCGCTTCGCGGAACCGGTACAGCCGCCTACTGGGGATGCCTTCCAGGATTTCGCCTTGGGCTTCCGCCTTGAGGCTGCGCAATTGGCTCAGGAATTTCTTCTTCTCCAGCGCCTCAATCTCCAGCGTGTCGCATATCTGCGTATAGGATTTCCAGATCGCATCCGTGGTTCGTTCTAGGTCGAAGGCGTCGGCTGTCGCCCACAGCACGTAGGCGACCTGATCCCTGCCTCGTGTCGCCTTGTCGTACGGCTTACGCAAATCGGCATGCACTGCATCTGTGGCCGAGAGGAAAGCCTTGTGCAGGTGATCCATGCTGACCTGCTGTGCCGAAGCGTCGCCATACCAAGCCCAGAGCAGATGCTCGGTCAGCAGGTGCACGTAATAGGGAAACCCGTTGCTGACGTTCGCTATCCGGTAGATCACGCTCGGATCGGCATCTAGATCGAATGCAGTCAGCGCTTTCTTGGTGATGTCCAGGCGCGGCTGATAGGCGAGGCGTTCTAACTGGATCGTATCTAATTGCCTGTGCGCGGATGCATGTGAGGCGAGCAGTTCGTCCAATGCGGACGCCACGCCCGTGAAGATCAGCTTGACCTCGGATTTGCGGTCGCCAAGCGCTTTGATCAGCTCGGCAAACTTGTTCCGCTCCGCTTCGTCGGGGATCAAGTCGAATTCATCAATGACCGCTACCGTGCGCTGTGAGTAGGCGCTGAAGGCGGTGTCCAGACGTTTGGCAGCATCTTCGATGTCGAGCGGCGCGGTCGCAGGCTGCGTGCTGGTCTCAACATGCCGGGCCAAGGACAGTCCCTTGCCCTCCACGCCGCGCTTATCGTGCACGGTGACCGAACTGTTTGACTCGGTTCCGGTGGCGCGGATTAAGCTCCAGACGACGCCTGCGAACGATGAACTCGATCCGCAGGATGCATGCAAGGGTGCGGCATCGCTCGACTGGCACTCCGCCGCAGCTGCTCCCGCCAACGAAGATTTGCCGACACCACGCTCGCCGTATATGAAAACCTGGCGTCCTGGCGCCATCAGCGCTCGCCGTATCCGTTCCAGCTGATCGTCGCGTCCGAACAGGAATTCGTGCGATAGGATCGGCGACGATGGGAACAGCACGGCATGGATACGTTTGCCGAATTCTTCCTCTTCAAGCTCATGCAAGTTTGCACTATCCATCCGATTGCCCAGATGCCCCAAGACCAGCCAATTATGTGGCATGTGTGGTACTACCGGGATATCCAGCTGTACTCCTGATGTGCATCTGGGGGGACTACTTGCGATCTGGAGGGATGAAGTTCGGAAGAGCAGCCAGACGCTCTTGAACATCCGCCAGCTCGGCGCGCAGCATCGGGTCGTCGTATGGCGACAGCAGGTCCTCGGCCATGACGACGTCCTCCTTCGCCGGACGGCCACGTCGGTCCTGCTTGGGCTTGGGGTACCCAGCGCCGGAGAGCGCCCGCGTCAGCACGTCTACTGCTGACCACAGCTTGTCGGGGTCGCGTGGCCGGATACCGGCGTCGAGGGCTCGGCTGACGTTGGCCAAGGAGATGACAGCATCGTGGAGGTACGCGGCCGCCATGACGTACTGGCGCTGCTCAGCCTCCTTGGCCCGGTTCTCATCGCGTTCGCGGCACCATGCTTGGAATTCTTCGCGTTCCTCCGGCGTGAGCTTCTTCGCCAGGTCGCGTGGCAGGCTGTTGGCGTTTCGATCTAACGAGCCGACGAGGGTATACCGACGCTGGCCACCGCTGTTGTCGATCCGACGCAACTCGACAGTCTTGTAGCGTCGGATGCGGCCGTTCTTGTCCCGGTAGGTTTTGACGTGGAACCACATGCATGAACCCTCTAATCAAGCCGCTTGGCCAAGTCTTCGGCACGTGGGTGGTAGTAGCGCATCAGCATACGAGGGTCCTTGTGCCCGGTGATCTTCGTCAGTTCGTGCATTGGGAAAATGGCTGCCAGCCGGGAGGTGGCCTCGTGACGAAGGTCATGGAACCTTAGGTCGGTGAGAAAGCGCTTCTGGGGTTTTACGCCTTGCTCCTCGCACTCCCTTACGTACCGCTTCCGAGCACGTGCCACGGCGCGGACAAATGCACGGGTGATGGCGTCACTGGTGACCTTGAACACGCGATCATCGTCCTCGTCCTCGTCCTCGTCCTCGTCGTGTCGCTCGGGCTCGCCCGAGTCCTTCGGGAGCATGCTCTCAAGCACGGCCACGGCTCGGGATGACAGGGGCACGTCCCGCGAGCTTCCGTTCTTGGTATCCGGAAGATGGGCGACCCGTTTGGCCAGATCGATGTGTTCCCAGCGCAGGCCGACGATCTCGCTTCGCCGCATGGCTGTCTCAAGGGCCAGGCGGAGCACGGCGGGCAGCACCCCAGAGCCACTAGCAGCGATGATGCGCTCCAGTTCCCCGTGATCAGGAGGTAGCGCGTCTGCCACAGTGGGTTGGACAGGTGCGACGAGGGCGATCCGTCGGGTCCGCGCATTGTTCGGTTGAGGCTTGCGGATCAGCTCCACGGGATTGCTCAGGCTCTCCATGCCCCATTCCCGGCGGGCGATATTAAAGACGTGGGAGATCAGGGCGAGACGCCGGAGCACGGTGGCCGGCTTGCATCGCTGGAGCCACAGGTCTCGTTGCGCAACGATATCGGTGCTGCGGATGGAGGCCATCGACCGCTTCGCGATGGCGGCGGCCTTCCACAGCCGGATGATCGACTGCTCCTGCACCTTGCCCTTCTTGGTTTCCACGACCTCACGCTCGTACCTGTCGAGGGCTTCTTCGAGGGACGTGGCTTCGGCTTCGGTGCGGCTAACGAAGACGCCCCGGTCGATCTCGGACTCGATCTTGCGGGCCCACGCCTCGGCTTCCGCCTTGGTGTTGAAGGTCTTGGTCTGCTCCGGGTACCCTTTGCGGCGAACCCGTGCCTGCCACTGGAACTCTTCCCGTCTGCGAAATGACGCCATTTTCTTGGTCAGCGCTTTCTGGGAGTGGGACAAAAGTGGGTACAAAAAATAATTTTTGCCCCGGAATAGCTCATCCTTGCCCTACGTTAAAGCGCGCTAAGTTGTTGAATTGACAGCATGCTGGCATAGTTCGTAACCTAGATCAATAGGTTGCATTCGTAATGCGTAGGTCGTAGGTTCGATTCCTATTTCCGGCACCACGCTCCAAGACTGGGTCGGCTCATGCCGGCCCAGTTGCGTTTTGAAGCGTCGAAAACTCCGCGTTTCACGTGGTTCTCGCATGCATTGCACGCGTGCAAACCTGCCCCATTTGCGAACGCAACGGCGCAATTCTGGCCTCGCGCTGCGCTGCGACAACATGTCGCACAAATTGGCGCGCTTTTATTGCGTCAGATCATTGCCAATGGGTTTCGTGCAGGTGCAGCAAAGACTAAAATTACTGCGCTAACCCGTGTCTTCGGTCTGCGCAGTTCCTCTCCTCTAGGGAGACGGCTGCGTCGGGAACATCCCAGGACGGATACGACGAACGAGGCTGGCGTTCCTTCGCACTTGGATCGACCGATGATTCCGCTGAAACAGCTCGGGCGTTTACTTCGTCCAGGTCTGATGTTGCCCTTCCTGCTGCTGGCAGGCTGCAACTCGGCCATCCTCAATCCGAAAGGCCAGATCGGCCACGACGAAAAGCAGCTGCTGATCACCTCGGTGGTGCTGATGCTGATCGTGGTCATCCCGGTGATCGTGATGACGATTGCGTTCGCGTGGAAATATCGCGCCTCCAACACCAAGGCGCGCTACGAGCCGGACTGGTCGCACTCCACCGCCATCGAAGTGGTGGTGTGGTCGATCCCGTGCGTGATTATCCTGGTGCTGGCGGTGCTGACCTGGCGCTCCTCGCACGCGCTGGACCCGTACCGGCCACTGGATTCGGAAGTCAAGCCGATCACCATCGAAGCGGTATCGCTGGACTGGAAGTGGATGTTCATCTATCCCGACCAGAACATTGCCACCGTCAACGAGATCGCGTTCCCGGTGCACACGCCGCTGAACTTCAAGATCACCTCCGACACGGTGATGAACTCGTTCTTCATCCCGCACCTGGGCACCATGATCTACGCCATGGCGGGCATGGAAACCAAGCTGCACCTGGTGGCCAACGAGCCGGGCGAATACTTCGGCCTGTCGACCAACTACAGCGGTCATGGCTTTTCGAAGATGAGCTTCAAGGCGCATGCCGTCGATCAGGCCGGCTTTGACGCCTGGGTGGCCAAGGTCAAGGCATCACCGACCGCGTTGAACGCTGCCGAGTACCAGGTGCTGGCAGCCAATCGCAACGACAAGGAACAGTATCCGGTCACCTACTACTCGTCGGTGCAGGACGGCATGTTCCGCTCGCTGGTCGACAAATACATGAATGGTCCGGGCCACAGCAAAGGCCACGGCGACCATCAGGCATCGGCTACGGAGCCGGTCGCCATGTGCACTTCTGGAGACAAGTGATGCTAGGCAAACTCACCATCGAGGCAGTTCCGTACCACGAGCCGATCATCATGGTCGCGCTGGGTGGTGCCGGTCTGCTCGGCCTGCTCATCGCGGGCGCCATCACCAAGTACAAGCTGTGGGGCTATCTCTGGAAAGAGTGGTTCACCTCGGTGGATCACAAGCGCATCGGCGTGATGTACATCATCGTGGCGCTGGTCATGCTGCTGCGCGGCTTTGCCGACGCGGCGATGATGCGCACCCAGCAGGCGCTGGCCGGTGGCGGTGGCGAAGGCGTGCTGCCTCCGCACCACTACGACCAGATCTTTACCGCGCACGGCGTGATCATGATCTTCTTCATGGCCATGCCGTTCATGACCGGCCTGTTGAACCTGATCGTGCCGCTGCAGATCGGCGCGCGCGACGTGGCGTTTCCGTTCCTGAACTCGCTGAGCTTCTGGCTGTTCGTGGCCGGTGCGGCGTTGATCAACATCTCGCTGGGCGTGGGTGAATTCGCGCAGACCGGTTGGCTGGCGTACCCGCCGTTGTCGGGTCTGGAATACAGCCCGGGGGTCGGTGTCGATTACTACATCTGGGCGTTGCAGGTGTCCGGTTTAGGCACATTGCTGACCGGCATCAACTTCTTCGTGACGATCATGCGCATGCGCGCGCCGGGCATGACCCTGATGCGCATGCCGATCTTCACCTGGACCGCGCTGATCACCAACATCCTGATCATTGCCGCGTTCCCGATCCTGACCGTGGCGCTGGCGCTGCTGGGTGCCGACCGTTACCTGGGCACGCACTTCTTCACCAACGACGGTGGCGGCAACGCCATGATGTACGTCAACCTGATCTGGATCTGGGGTCACCCGGAGGTCTACATCCTGATCCTGCCGGCGTTCGGCATCTTCTCCGAGTTGATCGCGACCTATAGCCGCAAGCGCCTGTTCGGCTACACCTCGATGGTGTACGCCACCTCGTGCATCGGCGTGCTGTCGTTCGTGGTGTGGTTGCACCACTTCTTCACCATGGGCTCGGGTGCCAACGTCAATGCCTTCTTCGGCATCACGACGATGATCATCTCGATCCCGACCGGCGTGAAGATCTTCAACTGGCTGTTCACCATGTTCCGCGGTCGCGTGCACATGACCTCGCCGGTGCTGTGGACGATCGGCTTCATCATCACCTTCACCATCGGTGGCATGACCGGCGTGATGCTGGCGATTCCGGCGGTGGACTTCGTACTGCACAACAGCCTGTTCCTGATCGCGCACTTCCATAACGTGATCATCGGCGGCGTGGTGTTCGGTTACCTGGCGGGCCTGACCTACTGGTTCCCGAAGGCATTCGGCTTCAAGCTCAACGAAAAGATCGGCAAGGCCTCGTTCTGGTGCTGGATCATCGGCTTCTTCGTGGCCTTCATGCCGCTGTACGTGCTCGGCTTCATGGGCATGACCCGTCGCATGAACACCTACAACCACCCTGAGTGGGCGCCGTGGCTGTACGTTGCCGCCGTGGGTGCTGCGATCATCGGCATGGGCATCTTCCTGAACCTGGTGCAGATCGGTTACAGCGTTTGGAAGCGCAAGGAGCACATGGACTACACGGGCGACCCGTGGGATGGCCGTACGCTGGAATGGGCAACCTCCTCGCCGCCGCCGTTCTACAACTTTGCCGTGCTGCCGCACATCGACGACCGCGATCAGTTCTGGGCCGACAAGCAGAACGGCAAGGGCTGGGTGCGTCCGTCCAAGTACGAAGCGATCCACATGCCGCGTAACACCGGCGCCGGCGTCTACATCGGTGCCTTCAGCGTGCTGCTGGGCTTCGGTCTGATCTGGCACATCTGGTGGCTGGCCATCATTGGCCTGGTGGGCATGATCGGCAGCTTCATCGCACGCACCTTCGATGACGACATCGATTACTGGGTGCCAGCCGACGAAGTGGAGCGCATCGAAAACGCACGTTTCGCCCTGCTCGAACAGCAACAGGCGGCGCAGGCCGCGAAGGTGGTATGACCATGGCTTCTTCGACCTCGCTTGACCACGCCGCCCACGCGGGCGGCCACGATCACGACCACGAGCATCACGACGGCGGCGGCAACACCGTCTTCGGGTTCTGGGTCTACCTGATGAGCGACTGCCTGCTGTTTGCCGGTCTGTTCGCCACCTATGCGGTGCTCTCCGGCGCCACGGTGGACGGGCCGACTGCCAAGGAGCTGTTCGATCTGAAGTTTGTGCTGGTGGAAACCTTCCTGCTGTTGTTCAGCAGCCTGAGCTTCGGCTTTGCGATGATTGCCGCGCACAAGCGCAAGATGGGCGGCCTCTATGGCTGGCTGGCGGTGACCGCACTGCTGGGTATCGGCTTCCTTTGCATGGAAGTGTGGGAGTTCAACCATCTGATCCATGAAGGTGCCGGTCCGGGTCGCAGCGCGTTCCTGTCGGCCTTCTTCACCCTGGTGGGCACGCACGGCCTGCACGTGGCCTCCGGCCTGCTGTGGATGGCAGTGCTGGTGATCCAGATTTCCAAGAATGGCCTGACCGCGCGCAACAGCACGCGTCTGGCCTGCCTGAGCCTGTTCTGGCACTTCCTGGACATCATCTGGATCGGTGTGTTCACCGTCGTCTATCTGCTGGGAGCGCTGTAATGGCCAATCACCACCACACCGATACCGCTGCCGACGCACATGCCGGCGGCCTGAAGTCCTACCTGATCGGCTTTGTGATGGCCGTGATCCTCACCGTCATCCCATTTGCGATGGTGATGAGCGGCGCATTCTCCAAGGGCGTCACCATCGTCGTGATCTCGGTCATGGCCGCGGTGCAGATGCTGGTGCACATGGTGTACTTCCTGCATATGGACCGCACGCCCGAGCAGCGCTCCAACGTGCAGGTGGGCCTGTTCTCGCTGCTGATCATCGGCATCGTGATCGTGGGCTCGCTGTGGGTGCTGCACAACATGAACGTCAACATGATGCATTGAGACGGCCGCTAGCCGGATCGACGTCCCGTTGAAGAAGAAGCCGCCAAGCAATTGTCGGCTTTTTTTTCGCCCGCAGCATGACCAATGGCATACGGGGAAGCACGGGCAGGCGCTTAGCATCGTGGACTTGCCTGTTTCAGGTCACCTGCGGAGTTGCGATGAAAATGCCCACCCTGTTGTCCGTGTCGTTGCTGGCGGCGTTGTCGCTGCCCGCGGCCGCGCAAACCGCACCGCCGCAGGACGTGCCGTTCGACGGCACCTTGAAGATCGACGTGGATGCCACCGATCTGGCGCACCGCATCTTCAAGGTCAAGACCACCATGCCGGCCAAGCCGGGCCCGATGACGCTGCTATACCCGCAGTGGATTCCCGGCAACCATTCGCCGACCGGACCGATCGACAAGCTCGCCGGTCTGGTGATCAAGGTCGATGGCAAGGTGGTGCCATGGAAGCGCGACCAGTTCGACGTCTATGCGTTCAAGGTGGATGTGCCACAGGGCGCCACCGAGCTGACGGCCGAGTTCAAGTTCCTCTCGCCGCAGGCCGGCAACCAGGGCCGGGTGATGATGACCCCGGAAATGCTCAATCTGCAGTGGAACACCACGGCGCTGTACCCGGCCGGTTATTTCGCGCGCAACATCAAGGCGCAGGCCAGCGTCACGCTGCCGGCCGGCTGGAGCTATGCCACGGCACTGGAAACCGATCGCCGCGTTGGCGACACGGTGAGCTTCAAGCCGATCGATTTCGATGACCTGGTCGATTCGCCGATGTTCGCCGGCAAGTACTACAAGCGCGTGGAACTGAGCACCGGCAAGCAGCCGGTCTATCTCAACGTCTTTGCCGATGAAGCCAAATCGCTGGAGGCCAAGCCCGAGCAGATCAAGGCCCATGCTGCGTTGGTACAGCAGATGGACAAGCTGTACGGCGCGCGTCACTTCGACCATTACCAATTCCTGCTGGCGCTCACCAAGAAGCTGGGCGGCATCGGCCTGGAGCATCACCGTTCCAGCGAAAACAGCGGCCCGCCGAATTACTTCACCGAGTGGGACAAGAGCTGGATCATGCGCGACCTGCTGGCGCACGAGTTCAACCACTCCTGGAATGGCAAGTACCGCCGTGGCGCCGACCTGGCAACGCCGAACTTCAACGTGCCGATGGGCGACAGCCTGCTGTGGCTGTACGAAGGCCAGACCCAGTTCTGGGGCGAAGTGGTGGCGGCCCGTTCGGGCCTGTGGACGCAGGACCAGGCGCGCGACATGCTGGCCGGCGTCGCGGCAACCTACGAGCGCGGCCGCCCCGGCATGGCCTGGCGCACGGTGCAGGACACCACCAACGACCCGACCATGTCGATGCGGCGTCCGAAGGCGTACCGCAGCTATCAGATGAGCGAGGACTATTACTCCGGCGGCCAGATGATGTGGCTGGAAGTGGATAGCAAGCTGCGCGCGCTCACCAACAACAAGCGTTCCATCGACGATTTCGCCAAGGCGTTCTTCGGCATGAAGAACGGCGATTGGGACGTCAATCCGTACACCTTCGACGACATCGTGAGCACGCTCAACGGTGTGGCCGCATACGACTGGGCCAGCCTGTTGCGCGAGCGCATGGACGGGCACGGTTCGTTGAACGGCGGCATCGAAGCCAACGGCTGGAAGCTGGTCTACAACGACGAGCCGAACCTGGCGATCAAGACCTACGAGAGCAACGAGAACGACGTCAGCCTGACCTATTCGCTGGGCCTTTCGCTGGAGGGCTCGGGTGAAGTCAACGAGGTGTTGTGGGACAGCCCGGCGTTCAATGCCGGCATCATCAACGGAAACACCCTCGTGGCCGTCAACGGCCGCGCCTTCAGCGCCGATGTGATCAAGGATGCGATCAAGGCGGCCAAGGGCACCACTGCGCCGATCGAACTGCTGGTCAAGCGTGGCGACCGCTACGAAACCGTCCGCATCGACTACCACGGCGGTTTGCTGTATCCGCATCTGGAACGCATCGCCGGCAAGCCGGATCGCCTGAGCGAGTTGTACAAGGCGCGCTAAGGAAGGTCTGAACAACGAGACCTGACAGGGCGGAAGGTGGCGTCGTTCCGAAGAGTGGCTTTTGGA
>NZ_JAGHWR010000017.1:0-8344 GCF_017746155.1 Xanthomonas sp. D-36-1 | reverse complement strand
GTTGATCAGACCTTCCTTAGCACTCCAGGTGCAGTCGCATGCATCGAACATGCGGGAGCTTCGATAGGCAGGTTGTCACTGCCGACCCGATCACTTCAATGTCCTGGCAATACGCGCCAGCCGTGTGTTACTGGCGCGGTCATGCCAGGTCAGCCGGTCGCGATCCAGCCACGCCCACCAGAATCCCAGCCCGCCCAGCGCCAGCGACAAGCTGCCGACGGCATAGCGGATCCACAGCGCACGCCATGACGCCTGTGGGTCGATCAAGCGCAGCCGCCAGGGGCGCATGCCCAGCGTCTGCCCGCCGCGCCGCCAGCTCACGGTGGCGTAGAGGCCTGCGGCGATCCAGCAGCACAGCCACAACAGCCATTGCCAGCCGCTGAAAGGCGCGATGTTTTCGCGCGTGGGGTGCCCGGCGAGCGTAAAGCCCAGCGTGAACACGGTGGAGATCAGCATCGACAGCGCCAGCACCGGCCAGGTGTCGTAGCACAACGCCAGCAGCCGCCAGCCCACCAGGGCAGGCGCGCGCGCAACGCGAGGCGAAGGGATCGAGGTCATGGCGCGAGCATAACGGTCGCCAAGCACGGCGCAACGCCGCGCTGCAGTAGCCACGCTCTGGTGCCTGCACGCGCTGACGCACGCGATACATCGAACTGCGATCAATTGCACCCTGGCGCGACGGTCGGTGCGCAGACGCGGCATGTTCAAATGGGCGCATGCCCATGCTGGGACCCACCGGCCATGGCAGCTCTGGCGTCGCGATCCGGATAGCCTTCCCGCCTGCGGCCGACGCGTGCTGATCACGCATAACAACGACGCGCACATGTCCTAACCCCGCGCGCGCAGGCAGGCACCTACCGGCAACCCGCACTGCGTCCGCTCTCAAGACGCGCGCGGCGTTTTATGCTGTGGCGATGTCTGCCAGCAGCCCCGCCGAACGCCGCCAACTAGCCCGCCACCTGCCGCCGGTGCAGCCGGCTGATGCCAGCGTCATCGAACGGTTTCTCGACCGGTTCTGGGCCGAGCAGGGCGTGGCGCGGCAGACCCTGGAGAGTTATCGGCGCGACCTGGAAGGGCTGGCGCGTTGGCGCGACGGCGCTGGTGGCGGCTTGCTGGGCATCGACCGTGCCGCCCTGTTCGACTATCTGCGCTGGCGTACCCGGGCCAATTATTCTCCGCGCAGCACGGCGCGGCTGTTGTCGACCTTGCGTGCGTTCTACGGGCTGTGCCTGCGCGATGGCGTGCGCAGCGACGACCCCACCGCCTTGATCGACCCGCCGCAACTGCCACGCTCGCTGCCAAAGGCCTTGACCGAAAGTCAGATCGAGGCCCTGCTGGCTGCGCCGGACCTTGACACACCTGCGGGCCTGCGCGATCGCGCCATGCTGGAACTGATGTACGCCGCGGGCCTGCGTGTGAGCGAACTGGTCAACCTGCCGGCAGTGGGGGTGAACCTGCGCCAGGGCGTGCTGCGGGTGACCGGCAAGGGCAGCAAGGACCGGCTGGTGCCGCTGGGCGAGGAATCCCAGCACTGGTTGGAGCGTTACCTGCGCGAGGCGCGCCCGCTGCTGGCCGCGAACAAGCCGGTGACGGCGGTGGACGGGCAGGTGCCATTGTTCATCGATGTCTCCCGCCAACCGCTCAGTCGTCAACAATTCTGGGCGCTGGTCAAACGCTACGCAGCGGCGGCCGGCATCGACCCGGCCACGGTCAGCCCGCACGGGCTGCGCCACAGCTTTGCCACCCATCTGCTCAACCACGGCGCCGATCTGCGCGCGTTGCAGATGCTGTTGGGCCACAGCTCGTTGTCGACCACCCAGATCTATACGCTGGTGGCGCGCCAGCATCTGCAGAAACTGCACGCCAGCCATCACCCGCGTGGTTAGTCCGCGCGGCGCCTCGCCATGGGCATGCGTGCTGGCGACGCGCCGGTCGCGGTCGCGGTAGAGCTGCGACCAGGCCAATCGCCTGCCCGCGGCCGCAGCAACGCCGCCAACTGACGTTGTTGCTGCCTCGCCAGACGCGCTCGGCGGCCGCGGCGGCGTTGCCGGTCAGGCTGGCGCCGGCCGGCGTGGCCTCCTCGTTGTCATACCTTGAGCTGACGGTCGGCGCCGGACGCCATGCGGCGGGGCACCCCAGGAAGCAAAAGAGCGCAGGAACGACGCTTGGTGGCACCTTCATTGGCGCCTTGCGACGGCGAAAGTGCCGAGCCCACCGCCAGACGCGGCAAACCACGCTCTGCACTGCGTCTGTCCAACAGGTGCAGCAACCGGGTGCCTGCAGCGTTCACAAACTGTCGCGGCCGCGGCCAGGCTTCATCTGCGCTGTGCGAGAATCCCGGCACCTCATTCCATCTGGATGCGTGAATGTATCGTCTTGCCATTGCCGCGCTGCTGGGCGCGATCAGCCTTACCGCCTGCGCACAATCCTCGCAGCCTGCGGCAAGCACTGCCGGCGCCAAGCCAGCCGCCGCGGCCGCCGCCGCGGCCGCCGCCGCCGCCGGCACGGTGGACCAGCGCGTGAGCACGGCGCTCAAGGCGCTGGACCCGGATTTCAAGCCCGATTACATCGGCGCTGCGCCGTTCCCCGGTTTCCGCGAAGTGGTCGTCGGTGGGCAGGTGCTGTACGTCAGCGACGACGGTCGTTACCTGATCCAGGCGCAGCCGTTCGACATCCAGAACAAGCAGTTCGCCGCCAGCCCGGGCTTGCTGGCCTACCGCCGCAAGCAACTGGACACCGTGCCCCAGACCGACCGTATCGTGTTCGCGCCGGCCAACCCGAAGTACACCGTCACCGTCTTCACCGATGTGGAATGCGGTTACTGCCGCAAGTTGCATAGCGAGATCGGCGAGCTCAACAAGCAGGGCATCGCGGTGGAATACCTGGCGTTCCCGCGCATGGGCCTGGGCAGCCAGGACCACAAGGAAATGATTGCGGTGTGGTGCGCTGCCGATCGCAAGCAGGCGCTCACGGCCGCCAAGTCGGGTCAGCCGGTCGCCTCCAAGGACTGCAAGAACCCGGTGTCGATGGAATACAACCTGGGCCAGCGCCTGGGCGTCAACGGAACGCCGGCGATCTTCGCCCCCGACGGCACCCAGCTCGGTGGCTACCTGCCGCCTGCCCAGTTGCGTGAGGCGCTGGAAAAGCGTGCGGTGACCACGGCCGGCGGCAGCCGCTGAGGCCTAATTGGCTCTGATCATCGTGGCGCGTCGCCGATGGCGCCGTTGCGGTGGTCGTCTGCGCAATGACAAAGGCCCGGGTGCGACCGCATCCGGGCCTTTGCCGTCTCTGGGGGTTAGCCGCCATCTAGAGCGTGTTATGCACCTTGAGATGCGATGCGTTGGCTGCCGCGCGGCGCGCGCTGGCGGCCAACCCTCCGGGAAGTGCCCTGTGGCGCGCCGATATCGCGTCGCGCGCCTGGGGCCCAGGCGGCCAGCCTGGGCAAGGCGCACGGCTTGTCTCGACGCGCCACGGGACGCTTCGTACGTACCTCGACGTACGTAACACGCTCTAGCCGCGTCCTTCATGCCGGCCGGTGCAACGTGCGCGCATGGGGGCGGCGACAAGGATCCTGCCTGACGATTCCATTCCCGATTCCCGCCATCGCACGCGCAGTCCGGCGTCGACCCATCAGCTCCGTTACAATCTGCAGCCCCGTTTCTGACACGGTTCCCCGGACATGATGGTCCTCGAGGGCGCTTCCGCCCTTTCGCCGTTCCGCCGCGCTCGGCTCGAAACCCGCCTGCAAACCCTCGTTCCCGCGCTGCGTATCACTGGCGCCTGGCACGTGTACTTCATCCGTGCCGAGACCGGGCAATCGCCCGACCAGGCCACCTTGCAGCGGATCCTGCAGGCCAACGCCGCGCCCGCCGAGCGCGATGCCGATGCCTCCTCGCGCTACGTGGTGCCGCGCCTGGGCACCTTGTCGCCGTGGTCGAGCAAGGCCACCGAGCTGGTGCGCGGGGCTGGGCAGCCGATCCAGCGCGTGGAGCGCGGCACCCGCATCGATCTGGCCGGCTGGCCGGACGACGCGGCTGCCCAGGCCGCCGTGGCCAAGTTGCTGCACGACCCGATGACGCAATCGCTGCTTGGTTCGGCCGCCGCTGCCGAAGCGCTGTTCAACGTGCCCGACCCGGGCCAGCTGCAGCGCGTGCCGCTGGATGGGCTGGAGCAGGCCAACCGCGACCTGGGCCTGGCCCTGGCGCAGGACGAGATCGACTACCTGCGCGAACGTTTCGGCGCGCTGGGCCGCGACCCGGCCGACGTCGAGCTGATGATGTTCGCCCAGGCCAACTCCGAGCATTGCCGGCACAAGATCTTCAATGCCAGCTGGACCATCGACGGCAAGCCGCAGGAGCGCTCGCTGTTCCGCATGATCAAGCACACCCACCAGCAGACCCCGCAACACACCTTGTCGGCCTACAGCGACAACGCGGCGGTGGTGGAAGGCGTGCCGGCTGCGCGCTATCGCCCGGATCCGGCCACCGGCCAATACCGCAGCGAAGCAGTGCTGCCGTCGGCATTTGCGATCAAGGTGGAAACCCATAACCACCCGACTGCGATCGCACCGTTCCCCGGCGCGGCCACCGGTGCGGGCGGCGAAATTCGCGACGAAGGTGCCACTGGTCGCGGCGGCAAGCCCAAGGCCGGCCTGACCGGGTTTTCGGTCTCGCACCTGCGCATCCCGACCCTGCCGCAGCCCTGGGAAGCGCCGCGCGCGCTAAACCCGCGCATGGCGCCGGCGCTGGACATCATGCTCGACGGCCCGCTCGGCGGCGCAGCGTTCAACAACGAATTCGGCCGACCGAACCTGCTCGGCTATTTCCGCAGCTTCGAGCTTGCCGAAGGCCCGGGCCTGACCCGCGCGTACGACAAGCCGATCATGCTGGCCGGTGGCCTGGGCGCGATCGATCGCAACCAGGTGGAAAAGCTGCGCCTGCAGCCGGGCGATGCGGTGATCGTGCTCGGCGGCCCGGCGATGCTGATCGGCCTGGGCGGCGGTGCGGCCAGTTCGGTGGCGGCCGGCGACAGCGCCGAGGCGCTGGATTTCGCCAGTGTGCAACGCGAAAACCCGGAAATGGAACGTCGCTGCCAGGAGGTCATCGACCGCTGCGTGGCGCTGGGCGTGGACAACCCGATCCGCTGGTTCCACGACGTGGGCGCGGGTGGTTTGTCCAACGCCATCCCCGAGCTGCTGCACGATTCGGGCGTGGGCGGCATCATCGACCTGGGCCGCGTACTTACCGACGATCCGTCGCTGTCGCCGCTGGAATTGTGGTGCAACGAATCGCAGGAACGCTATGTGCTCGGCGTGCCGCAGGCGCGCCTTGAAGAATTCGCCGCCATTTGCGCCCGCGAACGCTGCCCGTTCGCCGCGGTCGGCGTGGCCACGGCCGAGGAGCGGCTGGTGGTCGGATACGGCGTCCTGGACGCCGGGAATGGGGAATCGGGAATCGGGAATGGTAACGGCGTGCTGCCGGTTGCCGAAGCCGCTTCTCCCCATTCCCCATTCCCGACTCCCGATTCCCAGCTCCCGATCAACCTGCCGATGGATGTCCTGTTCGGCAAGGCGCCGAAGATGCATCGCGATGCGGCGCATCCGGCCGCGCCGCAGTGGCCGGTGCTGCAGACCGCGTCGCTGGACCTGCAGCAGGCCGGTTTGCGCGTGTTGGCGCATCCCACCGTGGCGTCCAAGAGCTTTCTGGTCACCATTGGCGATCGCAGCGTGGGCGGGTTGACCGCACGCGAACAGATGATCGGGCCATGGCAGCTGCCGCTGGCCGATTGCGCGATCACCCTGGCCGGTTTCGACACCTTCGAAGGCGAGGCGATGTCGATCGGCGAACGCACGCCGCTGGCGCTGTTGAACGCGGCCGCATCCGCGCGCATGGCAGTGGGCGAAGCGATCACCAACCTGTGCGCCGCACCGGTGCAGCGGCTGGACAGCATCAAGCTCTCGGCCAACTGGATGGCCGCCGCCGGCCATAGCGGCGAAGACGCGTTGCTGTACGACGCCGTGCGCGCGATCGGCATGGAGCTGTGCCCCGCACTCGAACTGAGCGTGCCGGTCGGTAAGGATTCGCTGTCGATGCAGGCGCAGTGGCAGGTTGGGAATGGGGAATCGGGAATCGGGAATGGTGAAACGCCAGAGTCCTCCGCTTCCACCATTCTCGATTCTCCATTCCCTATTTCCGGTGAAACGCTGAAAAGCGTTTCACCCGTATCGTTGATCATCAGTGCATTCGCGCCCGTGGGCGATGTGCGCACGCAGCTGACGCCGTTGCTGCGCAGCGGTGAAGAGAGCGAGTTGTGGTTGATCGGGCTGGGAGGCGGCAAGCAGCGGCTGGGCGGGTCGGTGCTGGCGCAGGTGTATGCCGACGACACCGCGCTGCCGGCGTTCGGTGGCGAGGTGCCGGATCTGGACGATGCGCAGCGGCTGCGCAGTTTCTTCGAATTGATCCGCGACGCGCGCGACAGCGGGCTGTTGCTGGCGTATCACGATCGCAGCGATGGCGGTGCGTTTGCCGCGTTGTGCGAGATGGCGTTTGCGTCGCGGCAGGGCCTGGACATCACGCTGGATGCGTGGGGCGACGATGCGTTCCGCAGCCTGTTCAACGAAGAATTGGGCGCAGTGGTGCAGATCGCCAGCGAAGACCGCGCCGCGTTCGCCGACCTGGTCGAGCGCCACGCATTGACCGAATGCGCGCAGCGCATTGCACGCCCCACCGGCACGCCGCGCATCCGCGTGAGCGGGCAGGGCCGCGTGCTGGCCGAATGGCGCTGGGAAGAGCTGTTCGATGCGTGGTGGTCGGTGACCCATGCGATGCAGAAGCTGCGCGACAACCCGGACAGCGCCGATGAAGAGCGCGCGCTGGCGCGTGATTTCAAGGCGCCAGGCCTGCGCCCGAAGCTGGTGTTCGACCCGTCCGACGATGTGGCGGCGCCATTCGTGGCCACCGGCACGCGGCCCAAGGTGGCGATCCTGCGCGAGCAGGGCGTCAACGGGCAGATCGAAATGGCTTACAACTTCGAGCGCGCCGGTTTCCGACCCTACGACGTGCACATGAGCGACCTGATCGAGGGCCGCGTGGACCTGAGCGAGTTCGTGGGCTTTGCGGCGTGCGGCGGTTTCAGCTACGGCGACGTGCTGGGCGCAGGCCGCGGCTGGGCGACATCCATCCTGGAGCGCTCGGCGCTGCGCGACGCGTTCGCCGCGTTCTTCGCACGCAGCGATACGTTCGCGCTGGGCGTGTGCAACGGATGCCAGATGCTCAGCCAGCTCAAGGACATCATTCCCGGTGCCGAGCATTGGCCGCGCTTCCTGCGTAATCGCAGCGAGCAGTTCGAAGCGCGCACCGCGCTGCTGGAAGTGGTGGAGTCGCCGTCGATCTTCCTGCGCGGCATGGCCGGCTCGCGGATTCCGGTGGCGGTTGCGCACGGCGAAGGCCGCGCAGAGTTCGATAGCGCCGTGGACCAGGCCGCCGCACGCGTGGCATTGCGTTACATCGATGGCGACGGCGGGGTGGCGTCGCAGTATCCGCTCAATCCGAACGGTTCCCCTGACGGCATCACCGGGCTGACCAGCAGCGACGGCCGCGTCACCATCCTGATGCCGCATCCGGAGCGCACGCCACGCAGCGCAAACCTGAGCTGGTACCCGGTCGACTGGGGCGACGACTCGCCGTGGCTGCGGATGTTCCGCAACGCGCGGGTGTGGTGCGGTTGATGCCGTGCGGCTGATCGGCAGCCGCTGACGTATGACCCGACGGCCGTGTGCAGCGATGCACACGGCCGTTGTCGTTTTGGCAGGCGCGCTGAACTTCCGGTCGGACGTCGGGAATAGGGTGAAGGTTCGTTGCGTGCTGCCGCTACCAATACACATGCGCGACGCGATCAATAGCCTCGTTTCCAAGCTAAGCGTGTTTACCGGCCTCGCGGGTGCAAGCTGCCGGCGCGCTCGAATCACGTGCTGGAGCGGCGCGATCGGCAATGGTCGTTCGATGAGCCAGGTGCGCAATGCACTGCAATCGCAACCTTTTTTTGCCAATATCTTTGATTTAGCGGTGGCGAAGTTGCGACTAAATAATCAATCGATACCTGGTCATTTTTTAGTAACTTAAAAATATTGATTATTTATTTCGTCTCGCTGATTTTGCGGTGTGTGACGGCAATCGCATTGAAGGTCCACTTTTCAATTAGGGAAGGTCTGAACAACGAGACCTGACAGGGCGGAAGGTGGCGTCGTTCCGAAGAGTGGCTTTTGGAACTTCGGAATTTCGCCATTTCTGGCGCTTTCCGCGGGAATTTCCCGGTTCACAGACGCACGCTCCCCATCGCCGGCAGT